>NZ_BAAGIC010000002.1:0-291847 GCF_054658315.1 Sessilibacter sp. MAH1 | reverse complement strand
TCTTCGTGATTAGAGTGTATGCCCGTCGCATTTAAATGGGCACCATAAACACTTAAAACACTCATAAAAATAATCTGAGTAAGAATTGTGGGTTTCATACATAAGCCTATAAATTCGGGGAATTTTTCTGTTAATTAAATAAATTAAAATCGCTGGTGTTATACAGCGCAGAAAAATTTGAGAGATACATTAATTCGATGGTTTTTAAGAAAAACGCTCTTTCTAGCTCGATACCCGCAACCGCGGTTTGATTACGCTCTTCGTTTAAGCGCAAGTATTCTGCGGTGCCTATGTCGCCTAAACGCCATTGTTTTTCTAGGAGTAATGTCGAGTCATTAAGCAGCGTATTGGTGGTATTTTTCCAACGCAGATAATCGGTTTTTAACAACCGCCACTGCTGTTGAGCGATAGCAACACGGTGTTTAAAGGACATGGCTTCCTGTCGATAGTGGGCTTCCAGCGCGTGCGCCTGTTGCTGAGCAGCGATGGGTTGATACTTCAAACGCTGGGATTGACCCAGTGGCACACCAAAACGCAGCGCAACTACGGATTCGCCTTCGTCCTCTCCCACACCAATACCCAAGGTCGGTTGGATTTTAATGGATTTTTCAACAACGGCGGATTGCTGTAGCTGTAGTTGCCATTGAGCTTTTGCCAAAAGAACATCGGGATGACTCAAATCAGAAGTATCTTCACTAAACACATAATTTACGAAGATTTCAGCAAGTGCCTGATCAAAAACCTGAGTATTAATTTCGGTAGAAGAAAACCACTGATTAAAAACATACTCGGTTTCTAGAGTGGCACTTTGCTGTGTCGCAATCGAAGCTTGTTTGCGGGCGAACACCAAATCAGCCATGTTTTTGTCAACCAAACCAAGATCACGATTACGAGCCCGCTCAGCTACTAAAGCACTTAAGGCATCAAGCTGCTGCGTTTCTAATAAGGCTTGGCTATTTAACTTACGATCACTGTACCAAGTAACGTATACCTCTAGCGCCTCTCGCAGTTGTTTGAGTTGCGCTGCCATAAGCTCTTGCTTGGCGGCAATTTGCAGCAACTTGGCTTGCTCAAGCTGCTCGGAATGAACTCCCGACCAATCCAGTGTTTTAGAAACACCCAAAAACACATTATTGTCGTCGCCGTTTTTTTCTAGCTCGGCTTCCAACTCGTAGTCGTAAAGTGGTCTTTCTAAACCCTTTGAATCGGACATTTGTGCGAGATATTGATTTTTTAGCACATCGGAACTCGGATGCTTTTTAACCGAATCCAGCAGCCAAAATAACCACTGTCGCTGGCTTTGTTCACTGGCATAAGCGAAGTTTGCACAAACACAGCTCAGCACAACAGCTAACACATAGTTCAGTATTCTTTGGGAAGATCCCAACGTTAAAAACCTTGTCATAAAGAATCCCTACATCAAGCACATGCTATCTGCGAAAGCCAACCATCAACGAGAACGAGATAGAGCCGTCGCGATTACGTGCTATTTAAATTTTAAAAATAGAATAGTTGTGCGCGCAGGGATTACGCGCTTGGAGGTCTGAATAAAGGGAAAGGATCAAAAGAAGTGGTTGGAAAATGATACTTTGAAAGTGCCGCAATACGCTCTTGTGGAGCAGAATCAGTGGATGTATTCAGAATTGCGTGGTGACCGTGTGTATGGCAATGACAGCAATGGTGGCAATCTTTACTCGGTAGTTTGGAATCTTTTAAAGCGGCTTTATCAAGGTTAATCACTGAAGAGTCACCCACTGCGTCTTCTAAATTTTTCACGGTGGTATTTTCAGCGAGCAATTTATGATCGTGCTTGAACTCTAGGTGATCGAGACCGTTTTGATGATATTGATGAATATCAGCAATCGCTGCGAAGGATTGCAATGCAACCATTAACGCAAGGAGTTGTGCCAAGAAAAATTTCACCACTAACAGCTCGTTCAAAAAGGTTCTAAATGAGAAGTTTTTACAATAACAAATTGGCGCAGAAATTTCTATGCGCCATTAAAAGATACAATAATAAATACTCAGCTCAGCACACAGAGAAATTAACAAATCTCCTCATAAAAAGGTTTTTTTAATTATTTATCAGTACTTTAAACAACAGATTTAAAGTAATTTATTCGATAAATTATCTGCATAATAAACACACAAAAACGTCTTTGCTAAAAAAAATTCACAGCTGAAACAATCCTTAAAGCTCTATTTTTAGACAGATTCAAAATTGTGTCTTTGCTTGATTTTTGCTCAAGCGAACAAATCTTTCGAAGATATCTACTAAGTCGTAACAATTATGATAAGTTGAACATTACGTCATCTTAAGCATCTTAAAAGACACGCTTTTCCGACTGAAATCAGAGAACGGCTGTACACTGATATTGGTTTTTACAAAGAGATATACCTATTGTGCTCTTAGCAAAAAAAATAGATTCAAAATCATTCATTCCTAAACGATTAACTCAAAGTCTCTGTGCGTCAGCGGCTACATTGATACTGTTGGTTGGTGGCACCTCTTCGCCAACAGTTAGGGCGGAAATCCGGCTACCCGATTTGGGCGATGGCAGCTCTTCACGTATTTCGCCGCAACGTGAAAAGATACTGGGTCAAGCTTGGCTAAGAGCGTTTAGAGCACAGGTTCGCACCTCTAGCGATCCGCTCATGTACGAATACATTGAGCAGCTCTTACAAGATCTTGCACCCTACAGTCAGTTAAGAGATTACAACTTAGACTTGGTGATTATTCCTAGCCCAACCATTAATGCATTCGCGGTCCCCGGCGGCGTTGTTGGTGTGAACACGGGACTCTTCCTGTATGCAGGAACCGAAAACCAAATGGCTTCGGTACTCACCCACGAACTTGCGCATTTAAGCCAACGTCACTTTGCGCGATCGCTAGAGCAGCAAGCAAATTCAACCATTCCCACCATGGCTGGGCTTTTAGCGAGCTTAATTTTAGCGGCGGCGACCGGCAGCACCGATGCTGGTTTAGCGGCGCTTTCTGCAACCCAGGCAGCAGCTTTAGATTCACAGCTCAGATTTAGCCGACAAAACGAGCAAGAAGCCGACCGACTTGGTTTTCAAACCATGATTGCCTCTGGACGAAACCCAGAAGCCGGCGCTGAGATGTTTGAGCGTATGCTACGAGAGTTGCGGTACACGTCTAGACCGCCAGAGTTTTTATTAACGCACCCGGTAACCGAAAGCCGCGTGGCCGATGCTCGTAACCGCGCCCAGAAATTTGAACCTAAACAGTACGAAGTTAATCAGCGATTTTATTTAATGCAGGCCAGAGCAAGACTGATTCACTCAGAAAATCCCAACGTGGCTGCGAAGATATTTCGTCATGAACTGGACGGTGAAACAGCGTCAATGGATGCCAGCCGCTACGGTTTAGGTTTAGCATTAACAGACGCAGGCCAGTTTGATGAGGCCGCAGAACAGTTGCGTTACCTGATCGAAAAAGATCCCAACGAAGTCGCCTATATTACCGCACTGGCAAAACTTGAATCGAAACAAGGTAACGCAGAACAGGCAATTACCCGACTCTATGACGCCTTGCAATCGCGGCCACAAAGCCACCCACTCAATGTTGCCTTATCAGAAGTATTGATGGACGCCGGACGCTATTCACAGGCCGAACTGATATTAACAAACCACAGTGAACGTCGCCCAAAAGACGACTACGTTTGGTATTTACTGGCCGAAGTTCGAGGTTTGGCGGGTAATATTTTGGGTTTACACGAAGCTCGCGCGGAATATTTTATTCTTAATGGTATTTACGACAAAGCTCGAATCCAGCTTAACAATGCTCTAAAAATCGCCGATTCCGACTATAAAAAAGCCTTACTGGAACAGCGACTTGAAGATGTTGATAGGCTTGCGAATGAGAAAATATAAAAACAATCTACTTTAAGATAAATATATAAGATATTGTTTTTATTAGAATTTAATAGTGCGGCGGTCGCTCTTCTAAAGGATCACCGCCCTGTTGCAGCTGATCACGTAAATCTTTAACTCTTCCAACCAGCATATCTAACTTTTTATTCAGTTCGATAATCATTCGATCTTGCTTGGCTATCACTTCATCCAGTGCGGTTAAGTTATCTTCTTGAAAAGCAACACGAGCTTGTAGGTCGTCGATTTGCTGCTGCAAAGATTCGGTCTTTTCAGATACGTTCAAAAATGTCTCGCTTATATCCTGTGGAATAAACACCTATTTTGCCAAACGGGCGCCAATGTAGAAACCCAAAGTCGAAATATTCACGACCAAGGCATCCATGTCGCCAGAATTAACTATTTGGTAAAAATACTGCAACTTTCCTGCAATACACCGCGTTCAATATTCATCCAGCTCAAAAACACCACCCTATTTTTGCTTCCCAGACTCCGGGATATATTTTGACCTGATGAAAGACAACTCTTCCAAGCCCGCCGCCAATTATCGTTCAATTTTTATTTCAGACGTTCATTTAGGCACCAAAGATTGTAAAGCCGAGCAATTAAACCAATTTCTCAAATCACACCGTTGTGAGTCTTTATACATTGTGGGTGATTTTATCGACGGCTGGAGAATGGCGAAAAAGGTGTTTTGGAAGAAAAGCTTCACTCGCGTCATTCGACGCATTTTAAAAATGTCCAAACACGGCGTTAAAATTTATTACATTACCGGTAACCACGACGAGTTTTTAAGAAAATTTGCAAACAACCGTTTTGATACCATTCAACTCATCAACAAAATCACGCACATTACCGCCGACAAGCAAAAATTATTAGTAATGCATGGTGATCAGTTTGATGGCGTAACGCGCGCCCACAAGATATTAAAATGGATTGGCGATTGGGGTTACGACCTATTGATGTTTTTAAACCGCCAGTTCAACTATGTTCGTGCCAAGTACGGATACGGCTATTGGTCATTTGCCGGGTTTCTGAAAACTCATATTAAACGTGCGCAAATGCATATCTCTGACTACGAAGATGTCGCAGCGCTGTATGCAGCCAAACAAGGCTTTGATGGCATTATCTGCGGACACATTCACCATGCAGCAATGAAGCAGCTTCACAATGTGAGCTATTACAATACCGGCGATTGGGTTGAATCTTGTACAGCATTGGCAGAGAACTTTGACGGCAGCTTTGCTTTAATTGATTGGAAAAATCTGGAGAAAGAGTCTAAGACTTCTGGCAAATCCAGTCACCTTGCTCTAGAGCTTAATTTGTTGTCCAATCAATCCGTAAAGATACTTGCCGAAGACTCTTTGGAGCCCACAAACTCCCAGATTTGTGTAAAAACGGAGAGTAAAAATAAAACAGCAAAACAACTCGAAACCGCCTAAAAAAACAGCACACCGTTTTCGTCTAGCCATTCGTAATTTTTAATATGTGAATGGCTCACTTTTTAGCTCACAGAATTTCTCTCACAAACCTTTCCCTTTCTCAGACGCTTTAAAACATCCCTCTTCCAAAGCTATTAATTTAGAAAGCTCCAAACAACCCAAAATACATACAGACGCAATAATAAAAAACTCCTTTTAACTCACAGTGTTCTGAGGCAAGTGCATTTATCATTCACGCAAAGAGCAATAAGCGTCTAAAATTTTAAAAGATTTGGAGGTGGATCTGCTCATTCTGCCAACAATCAAAATCACACAGTATTTATTAGAAGCAACTAGTTGAGCAGATAAAGTCCCTCATCTGCACAGCTAAACGTTGCAAGCCTCAATGTAAGAGTTTTTTATCAAATCCGAATTACTAAAGAGAACTCTGATTAACTCATTCATGATTTAATCAGAGGGCAGAAATTGACAATGCGATTTCCAATGTCTTCACAATTTCAATCACCTACAGTTTTTGAAATTGGCGACATATCCATGTGTCCCTGTGTCGCGAGAGACTCTAGGTTAATCAGAGTTTCCTAAATAAAAGACAAGCACTGGTGAGATTATGTTTTTGATCAAACACTAAAACTGCATAAGAAAATAATTTTTGAGTACAAATTTACATCAATCGTTGCAAAAGAATAAACATTGTAGCTTTATTCAAACAATTAGAAGCCTTACGCCCTGATTGAAAAATTTTGAAAAGCAGGAATGACTTAAAACATTTTCAGCGTATTATGGTTGAGAATAAATTTATTCATCAACTTTAGTATTAACCTAACACGGAGGTTTTTATGACTGACGTTTATCAAGCCCCAAAATCCGAACTTTCAGATGCAGAATTTTCCCAAAACAACGGCTCCATTGAAAATGGAATTACAGGCAACTACAACTTAGAAATTGGCGAAGTACTGAGCGAAGCTTGGGCCAGAACCAAAGGTGCCAAAATACCCATTAATGTCGCAGCATGTATTTTCAGTATTATTGCGGCGATAATAATGCTCGCAATAGGTTATTCATTTTTTGAGCAAATTATAGAAAGCGAAAATTCAGAGTCTTTTTTCTCGAGCATGATTACTTCATTTATTTTTGGTGTAGTCCTGACTATTTTGTACATTCCTATGTTCGGTGGCCTACTGATGATGGGTGTAAAACGTGCAGTTAATGCCCCGTTGCAAGTTGGTGAAATTTTCGCGTACTTCCCCAAAATAATACCTCTAATTTTACTGGTCATAGTATCCAATTTATTTATTCAAATCGGATACTTTTTGTTCTTTATTCCAGGAATCTATCTAGCAATTGCTTACAGTATGTCTACCCCATTAGTTTTAGACAAAGATATGTCTTTTTGGACGGCAATGGAAACATCGAGAAAAGCGGTAACGCGTAAGTGGTTCCCAATGTTTGGATTAATAATCATTTTATCCATCATCAACTTTATTGCAGCAATTCCATTGTTCATTGGTCTTTTTTGGACGATGCCTATGTCTCTTATCGCGTTAGGTATTGTTTACCGCAATATGTTTGGTGTAAGTTCAGTATCTGCTAATTAATCGCTAAACTTGCCTTATGAATTTAATCGATGTCCAATACCGCGTCGAAACACCCGAAGGAATTGACCTAATTGCTAAACCCGCGGGGCCTATGGTTCGAGCTGCGGCGTTTGGCATCGATATTTCATTTCGATTTGCGATTTGCTATGCCGTCGCCCTAGCTTTTGACGTTTTCGAATGGTCTATAGGGGTAGTTTTCATTACCCTTTTTATTGTCGAATGGTTTTATCCCGTCCTATTCGAAGTTCTCTATCACGGGCAAACTCCCGGCAAAAAAATCACGGGGATTGTTGTAGTAAACGATGACCTTACCGCGGTTAGCTGGGGGCCTTCAATTATCAGGAATTTATTAAGAACCGCCGATTTTTTGCCGTTTTTTTATATCGGCGGATTAATATTTTCGTTATCAAACGATTCCTTCAAGCGTCTTGGCGACCTCTCCGCAGGAACGGTTGTGGTTTACAAAAATCGTGATACGAAGAAAAAACTCACACTGCCCAAAGTTGCACCCACGGCTCCAGCTAGCGCATTGGATTTAGAAGATCAAATTGCTATCATCGATTTCACGGAACGTGATTCAGAGTTGTCTCAAGGCCGCAAAATTGAACTTGCGAACATTCTTGCGCCCATTCATGGTTTAAAAGACAAAAAAGCGGTTGAACACATACAAAGTATTGGACGCTGGTATTTAGGTGGCAAGGATTGAAACAGCAAATTTTTGAACAACAAAATACAGAGCTTTGGGACGACATTGAATCACTGATAGAAGCAACCAAAACGCTCTCCATTAAAAGTTGGTTTAAATCTTTTAAGTCAAAAAATAGAGCCGTTGATAAAGATTTAGAAACTCGAATTGCAGCACTAAATGCAGAGTTTCCTTCGCATTATCGATCTCTATGCCAGCACTTGGCGACAGCTAAATCTCGGGGCTACACATCTGCACTTGTAGATCGTTTAAATGATTTAGTTCTTTCTTCTCATCATTTACTGTATCAAGAACGAGTTTATTCACAACACCAGTGGCTTAACTTTCTCGCTCACAGCTTTCCAAGCGCTATCCGTAATAACTCAAGATATGTCCTAATAGCGACATTATTTTTTATTGTACCTTTGTTTTTATTTGGTGTTGGTTGCTATCTAAATGAAGAACTCATTTACAGCATAATGGACCCTTTTGACGTTCGTAACTTTGAAAGCATGTACGATCCAAGCAACGACGCGTTGGGTCGCGAGCGAAACGCCTCAGATGATATAACCATGTTCGGTCATTACATCTACAACAATATCAGTATTGGTTTTAGGTCCTTCGCACTGGGTTTATTAGCGGGTGTAGGAACCATTTTCATCTTAATATTCAATGGCATCCATATTGGTGGTACTGCTGGCCACTTAACATTAGTCGGTTATTCAGAAACTTTTTACAGCTTTGTGGTCGGCCATGGCCCATTCGAATTAACCGCTATTGTATTTTGCGGAGCCGCAGGATTAAAAGTTGGAATGAGTTTAATTTCTCCCGGGCCTTTTACTCGACTAGAAGCAATAAGAATTGCATCAAAAGAAGCAGGAACAATAGTTTTTGGTTCCGCTATTATGTTGCTAATCGCCGCATTTATTGAAGCTTTTTGGTCATCCAGTTCTGCGTTACCCTTAATCGTTAAGTATGGTTTTGGTGCCGCTGGAACAATTATATTAATTTTATATTTTTGTTTCTCGGGTCGACGTTATGCAACTCGATAAACTGTGTATTAACACCAAAAAAAGAAGCCCATGGGAAGCCATTGATCTAGGTTGCAAACTTGCGATTAATTGGTTTAAACCGCTATTTCTACTTTATGCCATTCCGTTTTATACAACGGCATCGATTGTAAGCATACTGTGCTACTGGCTAATTCCAGAATACTTTTGGGTATCGTTTATAGGCATGTGGTTTCTGAAGCCTATTTTTGATCGCGCCCCGCTCTACTTTGCCAGTCGAGCACTTTTTAGTGAATATCTTTCTGTAAAAACAGTATTATCAAATCTCGTAAAAATAAATCGCTTTGATGCAATTAAATGGATTTCATGGCGACGCCTTAGTCCCACTCGTTGCTTTGATTTACCTATTACCGTTTTAGAAGGCTTAACCGGCAGTGACCGCAGCAAACGTTTGTCAATAATGCACGTTCGTGGTAGTGGAGAAGGGATTATGTTGAGTTTAATCTGTTTTTTATCCGAAATTTTATTGGCAGGCGGTTTAGACGCGCTCATATCATTACTTCTACCAGAATCCTTGTACGACAAGTACAGCATACTCACTTCCGATATTGCAGGCGGCCATTTTAACTTTTTTATACTGAGTTATTTTTTTCTTGCACCTCTTGTCTCACCATTCTTCGTCTGCTCGGGATTTATGATTTATATCAATCGACGCGTTCAGTTAGAAGCCTGGGATATAGACATTCAGTTCCAAAAAATGGCTAAAAAAGATAAATACAGGTCAACAGGAAACTTATCGTTAACTTTAGCGAGTTTATTACTTGGCTGTGCTTTATTTTCATCATCAACACCAACCTTAGCAGAGCCGGATAGTTTTGATACACATTTATCGGTAGAAGAATTTTCGGAAATAGAACTTGAAGACGAAGTTGTTGTGGAAGATTTGAGCTCCAAGCGACAAATTTATCAACAAGCAATCATTGAGATCTATGAATCCCCTGATTTTCGCCAAACAAAAGAAGTCACCAAATGGCGTTGGAAGCAATCTTCACAGAACTCTGATTCCTGGTCGGATGGATTACTTCAAAAAATCCGAGATTTTTTTCAAAAACTGTTTGAAAGCTCCCCAAAAGTGGATATAGGTGAAGCACCTGATCTAAATATTATCGCCGTGCTGGTGAAATATTTATTGATCGGCGCTTTAATCACTGCCGTTGTTTATTTATTAAATCGTTATAAAGAAAATTTCGCTTTTCTGACGCGTCACATTCAGTGGAAAAGAAAGTTTCGCGCACAGCAACCTAAACCTGAAATACTATTCGGTTTAGATGTGACTAAAGAAAATCTACCCGAAGATATTCCACAGGAAGTTTTGGCTTTATATGACCAGAATAAACCTCGACAAGCCGTAAGTCTGCTTTACAGAGCCTGCTTAACGAAACTCATGCACCAAAAAGGATTTCATTTTTACGAAAGCCAAACCGAAGGCGAATGCCTGCAAACAGTTATGCGCTCAGGTAATCAGAAAGAGTCTGATTATTTAAAGAAAATCACACAACTTTGGCAATCCGTAGCCTACGGACACACACTTCCCAATCGCTCGCCAATAGAAGAATTGTGCTTATCGTGGCAGGGAGTTTTCCCAAATGAAAATTAAAGTGAAAATCCTGCTAGCGATTATTGTTTGTATCGCAGTCCTAGTCACAGCATTCTTTTTCGTATTCATGGAATCATATACGGAAACAAAAGAATTAGGTTGGAGCGAAAAAGCTAGAATTAATAGGTTTTTGGCCGCACAACAATTTTTGGAAAAAAACAATGCCACAGTAGAGCAAGCAAACAGCTTGCAACAAATCGAAAACTTGGCAGATTCCGACACCATCATTATTAATCGGTATGCGGATGTCGTTTCTGAACAGCAAAAAGAAAAGTTACTAAATTGGCTGTCCGGTGGTGGACATTTAGTCATCGCGTTAAATGACACTGATGATCAATCTCTCGGCAACGATCTACTGAGCGACTTGGGTTTTAGTGTTTATTATGAAACCTACGATTATGACTCTACAGATAATACTGAACCTGATGATATTGACACACAAAATACTCTAGAGTCGGAATTAGAAAAAATTGAATCCGATGAAGTCGTAGTTATTGCCGGGGATGTAGATACTAGCGACCAAAACAGTACCAAAGAAGAATACATAACTAAACTCAACTTCGAAGGTATTCCCGATGAATTGAGTATTAATTTTCCGACATTGGCAATTATAGACCATGAATATTTTTACGCTGACGAAGGAAATTACGACGATTATAAACCTTTTTATTGGGCCGGCGATAAATACGGGGTAAGGTTTATACAAATGTATGTAGGCGACGGTTTGATTACTGTTGTCTCATCTACCGAAATTTGGTCTAACAATTATCTCTCCGCCGATGACAATGCATATTTATTAGCGGTAATGACATTAAACTCATCAAAGGTAACTTTTTTATTAGGTTCGAACTTTGCTTCGTTGAGTACATTAATGTGGAAATTTAGCTACGAACTGATTATTTCAATAACATTTATTGTTTTGTTGTGGTTAATTCATCTAGGTAAACGCTTCACACCGCCAGTAACGGTAAATAACCATCAACGTAGATCTCTGATTGAGCATATAAAAGCTGTTGGTAATTTTCATTGGAAAAAGAAGCAACCGCTATTACTGGTCGCATCACTAAGAGAAGAAATCTTGCGCTATACAAGTTTTCAAAGAATTGGACCAAGCCACTCTTTGAACAAATCAAAATCCAAACAAGATATTACAAATTGGCTTTCTAAAACTTGCAACATTGACCCTCAATTTGTGTATAAAGCCATTTATCAAAATGAAATTAGCTCTGAGGCTGAATTCATCGAAATTATTCGCACATTACAAATTGTAAAACTAGAATTATCAATTTAGGCAAATTCATGGAACTAGAAACAGCATTTAATTTAATCAACACAATTAAAAATCGCTTAAATTCAGTATTACTTGGACAAGAAACAGTAGTTGATGAGGTATTAATTGCCCTACTTTCAAACGGTCACATTTTAATTGAGGGTGTACCTGGATTAGGTAAAACTTTACTTGTGAGTGCTTTGGCTAACGCCTTTGATGGTGATTTTAAACGCATTCAATTTACTCCAGACCTAATGCCATCTGATATTACCGGTCATGTTATGTTTGATACCGAGAGTAATAAATTTCGATTACGCTCAGGTCCCGTGTTTACTAATCTATTATTGGCCGATGAAATTAACCGCGCTCCGGCCAAAACCCAAGCCGCATTACTTGAAGTAATGCAAGAACGTCAAGTGACTATTGAAGGCCAGTCAAAACCCTTGTCGAAACCATTTATGGTTTTAGCTACCCAAAACCCTATAGATCAAGAAGGTACCTACCCTCTACCTGAGGCTGAACTTGATCGTTTTTTAATGAAGATATTTATTGATTACCCATCATTTGATCATGAACTCTTGTTGGCAAAAACGTTAACAACTGGTTCGGTTACTGATCAACAACAAAAACAATCAAATGATGTTATTAATAAAGAAGATTTGTTAAAACTTCAGCAACTTGCCAGCGAAATTACCATCGATGACCAAGTAATTGATTACGCGGTTAAATTAGTTCGTATAACCCGCGAGAGTGCCGCAATTCAACGCGGCGCAGGCCCTAGAGCAAGTTTGGCATTATTGAGAACCGCTCGTGCCAGAGCTTTGATTAATGGCGGTAGCTTTGTAACGCCCGATGACGTAAAACAGATGGCATTTCCGGTAGTACGGCATCGTATTCAAATCGCTGCCGAAATGGAAATCGATGGGCTTACGAACGACCAAGTTTTGATGCAAGTATTTAATCAGGTAGAAGCTCCACGAGTATGAGACCCACCGAAAAACTCTTAAAAATTCTACTCGTTTGGGGTTTACTGGCACTCATTACGGCCGTTTTACGTATTTTCTCGGTATCCGCTGCGGATCTACTGAGCTCTGTGTGGGTGGTAGCGGGTATATTTATTGTGATTGTTGCTTTCGTTGATTATTTCTCTGTAGGGAAAATCAGAAGACTGGGCATTCGACAACAGATTCCAAGCTCTTTAGCACTTGGTAACAATACAAAATGTTCATTGAAAATTACCAATACCTTAGCTCGTGATATTGATATTACTGCCGCGTTCGCGCCCAACACAAAAATAAAATTTGAAGGTTTTCCGCTACAGTTTTTGTTAAAAAAAGGCACGTTCAATCTTATTAATTATCATATTAAACCTGTGGACCGTGGCAATACCACCATTGCAGCGCCTGTTTTCCGAATAAAGTCTCGCAATGGTTTATGGGATTACAAAACGTCACTTGGTAACGATACTGATGTAAAAATTTATCCGAATTTCTCTCCTATCGCCCAGCTATCAAATATGGGTGTAGAACGACAAATACAACAATTAGGTATTCATTTGTCTCAGCGTCGCGGCGAAGGCATGGAGTTTAAGCAATTGCGCGAATTTGTTGAGGGCGATTCTCTCAGGCAAATTGATTGGAAAGCAACTTCGAAAGCTAGAAGGCCTATTTCACGTGAATATCAGGACGAAAAAAATCAAGAAATTTTCTTTTTACTCGACTGCGGAAGACGCCTACGCCACAAAGACGATGAATTGAGTCATTTTGACTACGCTCTGAACGCCATTTTACTTACCGCTTATATTGCCATACGCCAAGGTGATTCCGCCGGATTTTTCAGTTTTGCGGGAGACAATCGCTATTTAAGTCCGGTTAAGGGCGTAAATGGCGTTAATACTCTACTCAATAACCTGTACGACATTCAAAGTACACTCGAAAATACTGATTTTTTGAAGCTAGCAGAAGACTTTACCGTGCGCCACAAACGTCGATCGTTAGTTGTATTGGTTAGTAACATTCGTGAAGAGGATCATGACGATCTTATAAAGGCAACTCGATTACTGTCGAAAAAACATATTGTCTTGGTTGCAAGTCTCAAAGAAGCCTCGCTTGAGCATCAACTCCAAGAACCTGTCGTAAATTTTGATTCTTCGATTGCATTTGCGGCCACGCATAAGTATTTGCATGAACGCAGCTTAGTCATTAAGAAATTGCGTTCAGCCGGAGTGTTTGTTATAGACACATTGCCTGAGTTTTTACATGTTCGTCTAGTAAGTGAATATTTCCGCTTAAAACGCAGCCACCTACTTTAAAATTCGACATTAATTGTTCTGCTAATCAAAACCAAACTTAAATTTAGAACCAACACACTTCATGAAATAGCGAAGCTAAGGTTACAAACCTCGCGATGACAATGCGTAAATACGCACCAAAAGACAGGTACAAATTTACCAGAGCGGCTTAATCTTTCTAGGCTTAATCTTTCTAATTGTCAATTGTGATAGATCAATTCGACCAGATGCTTATAAATTAAGCTAGCAAGAGTTAAACATCGGAGGTCGTAGTCATGTCCGTACTTCATGCTTGTACAAAAAATCCTTCTCAATTGCTTGTTGCGGTCGCCACAGATGACGAGTTAACCTTGTCTTCTCATGCAGGCCGAGCCAAACACTGGGATATTTACACAATCTCTAGAGATAACGCTCAATCGAAATTCTTGTGGAGTATTGCCTTAAACTCATCAGGCACTTTGCACGAATGGCATGTTAGCGACGATGGCAATCGCCACCCATTGCATCAGGTTGATTATGCTATTGCCGGATCGGCGGGAGACGGTGTAAGAAATAAGCTAGCTTTACGAAACACCGAACTCATTACTACTAACGAAGCCGATGTACAAAGTATTTTGCGTTATTTTATTGAAGGTCAAAAACCACCTTCAAATCACGCTCATGAGCAGATTTGTTTAGATCCAGAACACCGAGCAGCCCGCTCAGCATAACTAAAACTAATACAACATTGACCAGTAGCAACTGGTCAATGTCTTCTTTGTAAATCTATTTTAGATTTATTACTGTCGGTAATCGTCCAAAACTTCTTGACCCCAACCCAGTAATTTTCCAGATTTAAAGACCAGCGGCGTAGTTATCTTTTCACCATCTTTATCATCGGAATCAGTCGTAGAATAATAAAGCACGTAGATTTCCGAGTTATTGATTGTGAATGCTTCGGATTTTTCTGGACTTCCCAATTTTTCAACAACTGAATCTCTACTTTGGCCTAAATCCAACAGACTGATTTTTTCGGCAGTAATATTGTGTGATGCACTCCAATCAGATGCTGTATTGCCTGCTACAAAAATGCATCCGCTCAGCAAACTGGTTAAGCCAAGGCTCAATACACTAATACGGACCAACTTTAGTGTTTTCATAATCTCTCCTAATCGGTTTCTCTATTTAATCATCTAAGTTTCAAGCTCAGACGCAACGGCTCGAATAATGGTTGCAGTAAATATAGGAAACTCTGATTAACCTAGAGTTTCTCGCGACACAAGGATGTGTCGCCAATTTCAAGAACGGTAAGTGATTGAAATTGTGAAGAAATTGGAAATCACATTTTCAATTTCTGTCCTCTGATTAAATCAGGGATGAGTTAATCAGAGGTTCCTATAGATATTTTTAAAGATCATTCTTAATTAGACAGATAGAAAACCCTAAATTGGCTACAGTTTTAGCGAACGACAACAGATGTCACGGCAACAAAAGCCAACAACACTTTGATTTTATTTAGAAATTTTACCCGAGCAAAGACATTCGTTACTGAAGAATCTTGAATTTTCTGTGCAATGCTTCCACATTAATTACACTGTTAAATATCTCTTTTAGAAGTATTTCACACAATCCAAAACACATAATTAAAGATGCTCAGGTAAAGGGGCGCCACATTCTTTACAAAATTTAGAATGGCGCTCATGGCCGGATTTTTCACAGTTTGAACAAACAATACGAGTTCGCTCTAAGAGCATTTCTTGGTTGATTTCAGCGGTTAAAATCCCTGTAGGTACCGCAATAATAGAATAACCCGTTAACATTACAAACGAGGCAATAACCTGTCCCAGTGAAGTTTGTGGCGTAATATCGCCATAACCAACGGTTGTAATAGTAACAATCGTCCAGTAAACGCTGGTTGGAATACTGGTAAAGCCATTTTCTGGCCCTTCAACCACAAACATTAATGAACCAAATACGATGGCCAAAATTAATACGGTACCAAAAAAAACCAGTATTTTTCTTCTTGATGCAATAATTGCCCGCAGCAGTAAATTCGCCTCTTGTAGATAGCGAATTAATTTTAAGACCCTAAATATTCGCAAAACTCTTAGCAGGCGAATAACAATCAGATAGTTGGTATTTGCTAAAAATAATCCGAGATAACTGGGTAAAATAGCCAGCAAATCAATGATGCCGTAAAAACTGGTCATATAACGCCAGCGATTAGGTGAACAATACAAACGTAAAATGTACTCGACAGTAAATAGAATCGTAAAAGACCACTCCAGAACCCATAAATAGCCGCGAAAATTTTCCGATAAGCTGGAAATAGAGTCAAAAATTACGACAAATACACTGATAAATATCGAATAAATTAAAAAAAGATCGAAGGCTTTTCCGGCCGGAGTCTCGGTACCAAAAATCACCCGATATAAATACTCTTTTCGAGACTCTTTCTGTTCATCTGAGAAGGTGTGTTGAGCATTTTTAGCCGCGTTATTCTCCGAATTTTTCACTTTACCTTCCGCATTGCTTTCTCAAGATTGTTAACCACGCAAAAATTTAACTGTTGAGAACCGTAACAAAATGATTTTGGTTCAAAATACAACTACTTGTTCGTTATCAGTACCATCACATACTCTAGTGATTTGCAAACAGAAGCAAACAACTTTTAGGACCGCTGGAATGAGCTCGAATGAGCACCCAGCACAACCACCCATAAGAAAATTGATGTACAAACCGCGATAATAATATAATTACAAATTTATAATCCAGTGAGTGACTCATGATCTCTTTAGTGAAAACGCTAAGATGCCCTTATTGTGATGTTCCAGTCAGCAAGGAGTTATTAAAAACCCAAGGCTCACTAAAGGCATACCTAAACCGCAAAGAATTTCCTTGCCCTCATTGCACCAAAGCCATAAAACTCCCAGAAAACGCTGAGTCCTTAGTGTCGATTGGTCTGTTCACCGCTGTCATTCTTGCTCCGTTGCTACATGTATGGCGATTTGAAGGTTTGAATCCTCTGTATGCGTTTGGAATTGGTTGCGCTTTGATCGTTTTAGGAATGTCCAAACAAAAACTGGTCAAATCTTAAACTCTTTGTAGGTCCGTTTGTAAACCTTTAGGAACTTCTGATTAACTCATCCCTGGTTTAATCAGAGCTTCCTAAACCCACCTTGAATATTCACTTACTTTTACATTGGAATATGCTGTATGGCTAAGGAATCAAAATTAGTTTACTCAACAGAAGTCGGGCGAGTAAAAGAAGAACCTGAATCCAAAGAGGCGCCGCCTAGCGATGGAATTGTGCGAATTTTGCGAGAAACCAAGGGCAGGAAAGGCAAAGGAGTCAGTTTAATCACAGGAATTCCTAACAACCACAAAGATATCGCCAAATTTTTGAAACAAAAACTCGGCGTTGGTGGGGCGGTTAAAGACTTTACTATCGAAATGCAAACCGATGATCGAGAAAAAATAAAAGTATTATTAGAATCAAAAGGTTACATCGTAAAAATTGCTGGAGGCTAATTTGGCTTAAGTGTTGCTCTATTACTCAACATCAATAGAACTGTGCCAAAAAACTGTCAATTTGGCGCGATTGAAGTTTTCTTTAGTAATTGATGTTAATAGATAGACGAGTATTTACGGAGTAAGGTATGGACCAATCTGTTATTTGGCAGCTCATCGATACGAGTGTAAAAGTCTCTTTAGGCGCCCTACTAACTGGCTCTTTTGTTTGGTTACATCACTGGCGAAAAGCTCACCCCAACGATAACGCGTTTCTTAATCGAAGAATCGAACTGCTTGAAAAAATCGCCGCTGATGTAGGCAGCGTAAGCCACGCGTTCTCAAAATACTCTTCCTTAATATCTGAATCCATAAAGTTTGGCGACCGCTGGCCAAATAGTCGCAAAGATGAACTAAGTTTAATTAACAAAGAATTAGTACAACAATTTAGTAAACTCGCCGAAGCAGAAGCAACTCTGTTAATGCTTGGCGAAAAGAACATGGAAAAAACATTACGATTTTACGGTGCTAAAATCGCCATTTTTAGAAAAGAAGCTTATGTTGGAAGACAAGACATTAGCACAGAAGAAATTAACAAAATAAAGCTGGAAATCAATCAATTAAGAGAGAATTTTTACGATATTTTAAGTCGTAAATACGACAAACTTTTAGGTCCCATTTAAGAATAGGCAGATTAAACC
The DNA here is from genome assembly GCF_054658315.1 of Sessilibacter sp. MAH1. Taxonomy (NCBI): domain Bacteria; kingdom Pseudomonadati; phylum Pseudomonadota; class Gammaproteobacteria; order Cellvibrionales; family Cellvibrionaceae; genus Sessilibacter; species Sessilibacter sp. MAH1. Next base: position 273,817 of record NZ_BAAGIC010000002.1, on the reverse strand, counting down.
TTGCAAAAAAAAATGAGCGCATAAAGCGCTCTAAATCATTTGTTAACTCCCAAATTTAATACGTATTAAATTTGTTACTTTAGACCTTTTAGTCTTTGGATAGCTTCAACATCTTGATCAATCTTATCCATTTGTCGAATCATGTTTGAAATATATTCACTGCTTTCACGCACCTCATCACCAGCAGAAATGGATGATTTTACTAATATATCAATCTCTGAGCTTAGCATATTGTTACTTTCAGAAATGCGCTCTAAAAATGTCTCGGTATGTGAAATTGCAGATTGAATAGAGCCAATTGAGCTGGTTACGGCATTAATGGTATCGCCTGTTTTATTAAGACTATCTTGCGTAGTATGGGACAGCTGTCTAACCTCATCGGCAACAACCGCGAAGCCTCGACCCGCATCACCCGCCCTAGCCGCTTCAATCGCAGCATTTAATGCTAACAAATTGGTCTGATCGGCAATACCAGAAATAACACTTAAAATATCCAAAACTTCTTCAGAGTTATGTCGCAACTCATTAACCTTTGTGTGCAGCTGATGACGCTCTCCAGATTGTTGAGCAATATCGTTAGAAAAACCCGAGAATTTTTGCTGTACATCCGACAGTATTGTGCCAGTTTTATCTGCGTATTGAGAGACATTGTCAAAAATTCCGGTAACTCGCTGAAGCACATCTCGATACTCGTTAATATAATTAATCAAAGTATTTTGCAGGCTTGATATTCGTTCCATGCTATTGATTTTACTAATAAAATAATATTCTCTGAAATTCGCATAATGAATTGGGAAATTGTCAGCAAAATCGTCTGAAAAACTGCTGCCACGCTCTACTTGAAAAAAGAATAACGCAGTTAATGTTTGATTCATGTGAACGCCAAGCAACTCACCAAACGTAGAAAAACCGGCGACAGGGATATCGCTAAATTCTTTTAGCGAATTTAACTTATCTGCATTATTTAATCGTCTCAAAATACAGTCGTTTGCGATCATCGCCAAAGGCTTACCCGGCTTACTGTTCATCATTTTCTGATAAGCATTATGGGTAGACTGAACAAAATCTTTGGCTCGGACTAAGATTAACTCGTCACCCATTTGTAAATCGCAGAAAAAACTAATCGTTTTATTTTCTATGTCTATATTAGAGACTGACCGTATAAATAGCTCGTTATTGATATTAATAGCAAACGAGCTTTTACCCAAGGTTGCAGCCAAGTTTTGCGGCGTGCAATTTAGATATTCACACAAGGTATCGACCGGATTAACAATTTCCATTGTCTGAGGTTTGATAATGCTGTGTACTGTTCTCGTATGTACGTCGGATTCTGCAATGGTAAGATGAAAAGGCGTAGCTTCGAAATTATGAGATTTTAGCAAACTGTAACGAATATTTTTTGCCAACTTCACAAAGATCATCACTGCTTGGTTATGGGCTGTTTTATTACCGTCATATACATACGCTTTTTGGAAGTCTAACTTACCACCGGCGGAGCCACCTATAAAATAACAAGGAAAACGATTGCTGGCATACAAACCGCGCATAAAGAAGCTTTCACTGGCTGAAAGCCCATCAAAGAACGTAATGGCTAAGCAATCTTGATAATTTACTTTAAAAGGTACATCTAGGCGTAAAAACTCAGATTTTATTTTATTAATTCGTTCTTCGGGCGATAATTTAATATTTCCCGAACGGATATCTTCGCAATGTAAAGGCACAGTTTTAATAGCAACCTTATCGAAAATAGCGCTACTAAAACTTTGCACAACGATATTATCCCAGCTCGAATCTGCTCGATGATACAGATTAGAATCACAAGAACTCAATTCGCCGGCGGTCATCACACCAACCACATTTCTTGCAAAAGGCATTGCAGACTTCAACCGTTGTATGGTTTGCTCAAAATCCAGATGCGGTGAGACAAAAGCAATGACTAAACTGCATTCATGAGGAGCGTGATCTAAGCTCGCTAGCTTTTGTGAGGAAATTTGACCAGAGGCTAAACTCAACACCTTGACGGGTTCGACGAGCACGCCTTGCTTCTTAACGGTTAGATCAGAGTTTTTACCAAAGCCAAACCAACCCATGTGGATATCCTGATGCGAAGAATTAAATGTTGAATTTTATTTCGGCTGAACACAGGATAACTATAGACATTGGGTAAAAATTTGCAGAGATTTTACCTTAAAATTACATGTACGCTAGAGCGCTATTGCTAACTATAGCATTCAAATAATGCATTTTTACGCACATACCATTCCACATAGAAAACAGTATTGTGAAGTAAAAACAGAGTTTAGTCAGTAAACCTATTAAAGGGAACTCTGATTAACCTAGAGTTTCTCGCGACACAAGGATGTGTCGCCAATTTCAAGAACGGTAAGTGATTGAAATTGTGAAGAAATTGGAAATCGCATTTTCAATTTCTGTCCTCTGATTAAATCATAGATGAGTTAATCAGAAGTTCCTAAAGTTAAAGACGTTTGATATCTTAAAAAACCATCTCGCTAAAACAGGTATTTTAGCAATATTAATTAGAATATCATTTTATGCAATTAAAACTGAATCAATAAGGCTGTTGTTGCTGCTGTAATTACCGCCCTACTTCAGCCTCACGAACCGTGGTTGCTATTGAAGAATATCAGCAATTAGTTTTCTTTAAATTTCTAATATTATCGACTCATTGTATTAATTACCTAGGAACACCACTATGAAAGCGAAAATCGTCATCTTCCGATAAAATCAATTCAGCTTCTAATTGCCCAAATTTTTCAATTCTTTCATCAATTAATTTTTGCTCTTTCTTTGATGTAGCCGCGACCTTGCGAGCCAAGGCTAGATAATCTTCGTAATGGCGCACTTCCGATTTTAATAAACGCAAATAAAAGGTTTTTAAGTCTTCATCAAGTAACGGAGCCAATGAAGCAAAACGTTCACAGGAACGTGCTTCAATGTAGGCGCCAACAATTAATTTATCAATCATTGCCGCAGGCTCATGGGTGCGAACTTCTTGCAATAATCCTCGCGCGTAACGAGAGGCAGAAATTTCTTCGTAAATAATTTCTCGACTTTGAATAATATCCAGTACCTGCTCAAAATGCTGAAGCTCTTCTTTGACTAGCGCAACCATTTTTTTGACAATATCGGCATTAAGTTCGTCGTCGTTTTTTAGTTCTAACTCAATATTAAATGTGTCTTGCTTGGATGTATGGTTATTGAAGTCTTGACGAAAATACACAAAGTTTTCGTAGGGTTTTACCCATGCTTCAATCTGTCGTTTACCTTCTTCAGAAAGCGCGTAGCGCCGCATCATTAACATGCCGGTTTGGGCGGCTTTTAACTCGCACTTACAGTGATCAATCAGCAATACTGGTAAATTTTCAGGTTTTGCAGCTTCCTCAAGCCATCGCTTAGGTGTCTCACACTTTAAGAAACGATGAATAGGTTCGAGTAACGCTAGGAAACGAGGATGAATCGCTGTCGTTGGTGTTTGAAGGTTGGAGCTCATAATCATAAAAAATAATCGGATTTTAACATTAAATATTCCAGCAACATTTTAACTACTGTTAAAGCACATCGTTATCGTGTGCTTAAAAAAGATTATTTTTTAATGAGTACATTAATTAATCTGAACACAATTGTCACAAATGTAAAAATCAAAGCCTAATTGATAGCTCTTATCAGTTAGACTGAAGGCTGAAAGTATCGATCAAAGTGAGCGCATGATAGCAAATAAAAGTCTTGATCAATAAATTTGCGAATATCGACCAAAGTGCAATTCCTAAATTCAGGTAAAACTTTTATACCGTAGTCTTCGGGGAATAGAATTTGACTAGCGCCTGCTTTTAGCAACGCAAAAACCCAACAATAAGGGTTTTGCTGCATGTCATAGTTAATTTGTTGATGCCTCATTTGAGACACTAGAAGATTTTGATTGACGATTTCGATTTTGTTGGCCACAGTTTGAGCAAGAAATTTCTCAAGCCTTGCGATTATTATCCGCTGTTGTTCTTCCGTATATGAATTCCACTCGATAACTTCGTGATGAAATCTTTTACATCCGCGGCAAACTTCGTCACCAATTCCTGTAGAACATATACCAACACACGGTGTGCGCACGGGTGTAAACACCATTTATTTAGGATCTCCTTGGTTTAACGAGTAAGATTCGAATCGATAAATCAGATCTTTTATGATCAACTTGAGCAGTTTCTATTCGTTAGCAATTTGCAATTGCTAACTTTGACAGACGCTGGAGTCTACAAAGGCCGCCAAATTCTTAACAGTTTAGTGGAATTCTTGTAGAATTGTCGCCCCGATTGACCGGCGGATTTGTGAACAGCATCTAGATGACTGCGTTTATCCGGTGTTTTCACACTGTCGAGCAGTCGATCCATGTGTGTCATGGATAGCCTCCGGCAGCAGAGATCCTGTAGTCAGGAGTAACCCATATTAAAAGAGGATATCAACCGTGCTTGAAGCTTACCGTAAACACGTAGAGGAGCGCGCTGCTGAAGGCGTACCTCCAAAGCCACTAAACGCCGAGCAAGTTGCCGGACTTGTTGAGTTGCTAAAAAATCCACCTGCAGGTGAGGAAGAAACCCTCGTCGATTTGATTACAAATCGCGTACCTCCTGGTGTTGACGAAGCGGCCTACGTAAAAGCTGGATTCTTGTCTGCCATCGTAAAAGGTGAAGCAACAAGCCCACTAATCTCAAAAGAATACGCTGTTAAATTGCTGGGCAACATGCACGGTGGTTACAACATCGAAACTCTTGTTGAGTTACTCGACGACGCAGAGCTAGCAACATTAGCTGCTGAAGAATTAAAACACACCCTATTAATGTTTGATGCTTTCCACGATGTGGAAGAAAAAGCGAAAGCTGGCAATGAAAACGCGAAAGCTGTTATGCAATCTTGGGCCGATGCAGAATGGTTTACCAATCGCGACAAAGTTGCCGAAAGCATCAAAATGGTTGTTTTCAAAGTAACCGGCGAAACCAACACTGACGACCTTTCTCCTGCACCAGACGCATGGAGCCGTCCAGACATCCCACTTCACGCGCGCGCTGCGTACAAAATGACTCGCGAAGGTCTTGAGCCTGAAGAGCACGGCGTAACTGGCCCAATGAAGCAAATCGAAGACATCAAAGCAAAAGGTTTTCCTGTTGCATTCGTTGGTGATGTAGTTGGTACCGGTTCTTCACGTAAATCAGCAACCAACTCAGTACTTTGGTTCTTTGGTGACGATATCCCAGGTGTACCTAACAAGCGTGCTGGCGGTGTTTGTATCGGTAGTAAAGTCGCTCCGATTTTCTTCAACACCATGGAAGATGCTGGCGCGCTAGTATTCGAAGCTCCTGTTGATGAGCTAAACATGGGTGACGTTATTGAAATTCGCCCATACGACGGCAAAATTTTGTCTGAAGACGGTACCGTTCTTAGCGAATTTGCGTTCAAGTCAGACGTGATTCTTGATGAAGTTCAAGCTGGTGGTCGTATTAACCTGATCATTGGCCGTGGCTTAACCACTAAAGCACGTGAATCTCTAGGTTTACCGGTAACTGACATTTTCCGTGTACCAGCAGCCCCTGTTGATTCTGGCAAAGGCTTCTCTCTTGCGCAGAAAATGGTTGGTCGCGCTTGTGGTTTACCAGAAGGTCAAGGCATTCGCCCAGGAACCTACTGTGAACCTAAGATGACTACCGTTGGTTCACAAGACACCACTGGTCCTATGACTCGTGATGAGCTAAAAGACCTTGCGTGCTTAGGCTTCTCTGCTGACCTAACTATGCAGTCTTTCTGTCACACCGCCGCTTATCCAAAACCAGTTGATATCGATACTCAACACACCCTTCCTGATTTCATCATGACCCGTGGTGGTGTATCTCTGCGTCCAGGCGACGGTATCATCCACTCTTGGTTAAACCGTATGTTGCTTCCTGATACCGTTGGTACCGGTGGTGACTCTCATACTCGTTTCCCAATGGGTATCTCCTTCCCAGCTGGTTCTGGTCTTGTAGCGTTCGCAGCTGCAACCGGTGTCATGCCATTGGATATGCCTGAATCTGTATTGGTTCGCTTCAAAGGTGAAAGACAACCTGGCATCACTCTTCGTGACCTTGTACACGCTATCCCTTACTACGCTATCCAAGAAGGTCTTTTGACTGTTGAGAAGAAAGGTAAGAAAAACATCTTCTCTGGTCGTGTATTAGAAATTGAAGGCCTTAAAGGTTTGACCGTTGAGCAAGCGTTTGAGCTTTCTGATGCGTCTGCTGAGCGTTCTGCGGCAGGTTGTACCATCGAGCTAGAAGAAGCGGCGATCAAAGAGTATTTAACCTCTAACATCACCCTACTTCGCTCTATGATTGCTGATGGTTACGGTGATCCACGTACTCTTGAGCGTCGTGCACGCAAAATGGAAGAGTGGCTAGCTAACCCATCACAATTGAAAGGTGACGCCGACGCAGAATACGCTGCTGTTATCGAAATCGATCTGAGTGAAATTAAAGAACCTATCGTTTGTTGTCCAAACGACCCAGACGATGCCAAATTGTTGTCTGAAGTTGCGGGCGACGCAGTTAACGAAGTGTTTATTGGTTCTTGTATGACCAACATCGGTCACTTCCGTGCAGCCGGTAAACTACTAGAGCAACACAAAGGTGCGATGAGCACTCGTATGTGGATCTCTCCTCCAACCAAAATGGATGAACACATTTTGATGGAAGAAGGTTACTACAACATTTTCGGCCGTGCTGGAGCACGTACTGAAATGCCAGGATGTTCATTGTGTATGGGTAACCAAGCACGTGTAGCGCCAAACTCTACCGTTCTTTCTACCTCTACCCGTAACTTCCCTAACCGTTTGGGCGATGGTGCAAATGTTTACCTAACCTCTGCCGAACTTGCTTCAGTAGGTGCGATTTTAGGTAAATTACCAACTCCTGCTGAATATATGGAATTTGCTAAGAATTTGGATTCAATGTCTGACGAAATCTATCGTTACATGAACTTCAACCAAATTTCTGAATTCCAAAAGAACGCAGAAGAAGGCAAGCGTATCGCTGCCACACAAATCGATGAAGTTCGCGTATAAGAACTGAATCAATAAAAAAGGCGACCATTTGGTCGCCTTTTTTGTTTATACAACGTTAGTTATAAAAATGTTACCAATAGAAGTACAACTCTTAAAAATTAGAGACTTTATTGGTGTCGGTACGAGGTGCACGTAAAGTTTTGATGATATCTAAGTGACTCATACCGCGGAAATCGATTGGCACACCAGCAACACGCTGGTTCTTTGCGGCAAGTAACTCTTCGTGTGATTTCTGTTTGGTTTGCAGAAATACCTCTAAAAAGTAATCGACCTCACGTAAACCACACTCTTCAATTTGCTCTTCCAAATTATTAACGGTAAGAATGTATTCCTCATTACCATTTGCGAGCTCGGCTTTAGCCTTAATGTACGCTGATAGATTGTCAGCCGCTTTTAGAAACTTTTTCTCGTCTTCGCTGATACCATTACCACAAATAAGCGGACGAAACCGCTCTTGTAGCTCTTTGGGCAGCATAGCCACTAAAGAGTCTTCAGCATCTTTCTCTATCGCCTTATAGGCTCTTTCAATATCTTTTGAGTAATACTTTATAGGTGTTGGCAAGTCACCGGTGATTGCCTCTGCGCAATCGTGATACAACGCCAAGGTAGATAACCGGTCAGCATTAATATTGCCGCCGAACAACTGGTTGTTAATACAGCCTAAAATATGGGCTATAACACCAACCTCCCAGCTGTGTTCCATCACAGTTTCTTTTAAAGTGTTACGTTTTAAGCTCCAACGCTGAATCCAGCGCAACCGACTTATAGTCGAAAAAAAGCCACTCACACCAAAACCTCCGTCAAAATAATTACGTATTTTATGCAGGGATATGTACGCAAGAAATCAGCCATGAATATACAATTAATTTTTGATCATAAACACTGCTTAGGAACATAGTGAGTCATAATTTTACGAGTTTCAAATTCTAAATCAAAAAAACCTGTAGCTTTTTAGGCTACATTCGAATTCTGTGATCAAGCACTCGTTCAACTGGTAGCTAGCCACAACAACATACAGGTTAAACACCCTACATATAGTATGACTCTAAAAAACATGCCTGAAAACACGACATATAAATTTGACACTCTACTGCGCTATAAGCTCATTGAAATCATTTCATTATGGGAAGGACGCTTAACTACCAATCATTTGTGTCAGACTTTTGGCATAGGAAGACAACAAGCATCTAAAGAAATTAACACCTACGTCAAGAACATCGCTCCACGTAATCTAGAATACGATTCTTCGTTAAAAGGTTATAAAATTACTAAACATTTTCAGCCCTTGTTCAGCCAAGCCGTTGTTGAAGAATATCTTAACTATTTAAGTGAATTGGGTTTAGGTGAAAGTTTAATAAAACATTCATATGATCAAAATCATCTTTTAAATTTTGAAATTATTACGCAACCCTCTAGAAATATTTCTCCCGTTATTCTTTCTGGATTAATTAGAGCGATTCGTGAGAAAAAAAGAATAGAACTCGGATACATTTCATTAAGCAACCCCAAGATTGAAGATCGAATTATTGAACCGCACTGCTTAGTGAATACTGGCCCTAGATGGCATATACGTGCCTATTGTGAAAAAAACAGAGATTTTAGAGATTTTGTATTAAGCAGATTTCGAGGAGAGGTTGATGTATTAGATGACGCTTTAGTTTCTAGCTTAGACGATGAGTCGTGGCATACTGAAATTAAAATTAAATTAATTCCCGATACTAGGCTTAGCAGCCAGCAACGTAAAATCATTGCCCAAGATTACAATATGACTCGCAACAAATTAATTATTAAAACCCGAGCAGCATTGGTTTATTACGTATTAAAGCAGTACCAGATTGATCCAAAAAAAATCGAAGTAAAGCCAGAGGCGCAACAATTAATGATAGAAAACATTAATGAGCTAGAAAAATGGTTTTATTAAAAACAAACTCTATACATTCGTGCTAATTTAAGTTGATTGAACTCCAAGTTCTTTATCTAAAAGATTTTCGACAATCAATCTTACATTAGCGCCCGGCCATTGTTGCTCGGAGAAAGTCACTTTAGATAAAACACAACCTTCAAACAATAAAACCAAGGTGTTTGCCAAAATTTTAGGGTCTTTGGCACCCGCCGATTTTGACAATTCGAATAAAATATCCCGAAACGATTCCCTGATCTGAAAAATTGGTTCTAGAGCCGGATGAAATTGCCCTCTAAGCTCGATCGCAATATTCGCAGACGGGCAGCCATGACAAGTCTCTTCTTTAGGACGCTCGGCGAAATTGGCAAAAATAGCCACAATTGCAGCGCGGGCATTGGTATCGTTTTCAGAAAGTATGCGATTAAGCTCAAATTCAAATCTAGCGTTTAATTGTTTAATGTACTCAACAACCAGTTCGTCCTTAGACTGAAAATTCCTATACAAGCTCATTTTATTAGTCTGAGCTTCTTCAACGATTGTATCGATAGCGACATTATGAACGCCCTGCCGATAAAACAGCTCAGCCGCGGCTTCAAAAATGCGGTCTCGTACACGAATTTTCGGAGACTTGCCTTTACAAGCTTTATTATTAGATTCAGTCATAAAATCTCTTGACGAACAATGTTACTCATCAGTAACATAACAAAATGTTACTCCATAGTAACATTTTTCAAAAACGTAAAGATAGAGGCAAATTGAGATTAAGAAATCTTAATTCAATGATCAAATTCACTAAATAACATTGCCGGCAAAGTGTAACTATTATCTACTGCTTACGTTAAAGCATTCCGTTAGATAAGCTTATTAATTTTAAAAGGTCTTGTTTTTAGAACAAACGCTTGGATTTGTTAAATTGCTACATACAACATTTTCTAATGTAGGCAATATATTAAATTATTTTAATGTAGCTTTGCCCAAAGTCCGTATGTAGATTTTTAAAAATACGCTTTCTAAAAAGTAATTTTATCTGATCTGTTTTTTAGTACAAAAATTCGAGAAAATAGTCGAATTCGCCCGCGATCACCTTAATAAGTTTGAACGAGTACAGAGAATACTCGATCACATTTTAATCTTAGGCTGTTATCTTTTACAGCACTTTCAATTTAAGAACTTACACTAAATTAAGAGTAACCGAGCTCAAGGTAACAAGCTTATGTCCGCTCAGGATCAAATTTCACAGACATTCCTACCACGTCTTTCATTGCGCAAAAAATCTCTCAATAGCGTTGCTGTTGCTGTATTTAGCTGTTTATTGCTCAACGCATGTAGCGATGCTCAAAGTGAAACAACCCCACAATCTGCACCGGCCTTACCTGTTGTTAATGTCGATACTATTGAATATGAGTACGTCTCTGATTGGTCGGTTTACACCGGTGAATTTCAAGCAATAGAAACAGTTCAACTGCGTCCACGAGTTGATGGCTACATCAACAAAGTTACCTTTGAAGAAGGCAGTATCGTTGCTAAAGGTGATGTGTTGTTTGAAATAGACCCAGATCCCTATCAACTCGAATTAGAACGTGCTCAAGCGGCGGTAACCAGAGCAGAAGCTCAGGTGCAGCTGGCAAAAGCCGAGTTAAAACGCAGTGAAAGACTTGTCAAAGGCCAGGCTGTATCCGAAGAAGAATACGGTCGACGTTTGGCGCAAAGCCAAACTGCTGAAGCAGAATATCAAGGTACGATAGCGCAACTGCATGAAGCCGAGTTAAATATGGGCTATACCCAAGTTAAAGCGCCTATATCTGGTGTTATTTCCCGAGCAAACATCACAGCCGGTAACTACGTTACTGCTGGCTCAACGGTGCTGACTTCTATCGTTTCTCGCGATCCAATGTATGTTGTCTTTGATACCGACGAACATACCTACATCAACTCTATTAGCCGTCTCTTTACCAACAACAACGTGTTTGAGTCAGAAAAATCCACTTCTATTTTTGTGGGTTTTGCCGGTGATGAACAATATCCAATAACGGCCCAATTGAATTTTATCGACAATCAATTAAATGCAGGTACCGGGACAATTCGAATTAGAGCCTTAGTAGACAATCCTAACGGTGTTATTTTACCGGGCATGGTTGCACGCGTAAAAATGCAAGTAACTGAGGAATATGAAGCTGCTCTAATTGAAGACTCCGCAATTTCAACTGACCAAGACAAAAAATATGTTTTAGTTGTAAACGATAAAGGAGTTATCGAATACCGCCCGGTAAAATTAGGTGGCTTGCATGATGGTAAACGAATTATTCGTGACGGTTTAACGCCCGGTGATGCTGTTGTTATAGGCGCGGGCTTAAGAATTCGCCCAGGAATGATGGTAGATACCAAAGAAATTGCTGAGACAAGCGCAGAGAAAAAACCCACTCCTCTAGCAAAACACTAATCTAGCGAAAAAATAGAAAGAGGCTTAACTTCTTTCTATTTTTTAAATCATATATTTTTTGAAAAATTTGTATTTTTACAAGCTTATATTTTTTGAAACTTGGTTTTCGAAATTTCGGTATTACCATTTTTTTTCGCGTTAATTAAAGTCCGCCGTTAATAAAATTACGTTAATTCATTACGTTATTTGAATGTAATTGCAAACCACCAGACTATGTGCATTTTATGAACTTTACTCACTTTTTTATCGAAAGACCTATCTTTGCTGGTGTTTTATCGATACTTATTTTCTTGTCGGGTGCAATTGCAATATTTGAATTGCCAATTGCCGAGTATCCCGAAGTTAGTCCGCCAACCATTGTTATTTCTGCTCGCTATCCCGGTGCAAATCCAGATGTTATTGCGCGCACGGTCGCAGCACCTATTGAACAAGAACTTTCCGGGGTCGAGGGTCTTACTTATATCGACTCTAAGGCTCAACAAGATGGCACTCTGCAAATTTCGGTTGTATTTGACCTTGGCGAAGACATCGATCGCGCACAAGTTCAGGTACAAAACAGAATTGCCCAAGCCCTGCCCAGATTACCGGCCGAAGTACGAGCCCAAGGCGTTACCGCCAATAAAAGCTCACCCGATTTAACCTTGGTGGTGCACTTATATTCACCTGATGGACGCTACGACGGCCTTTATTTACGCAACTATGCTCTTATCCAAGTAAGAGATACCCTACTTCGGTTACCGGGCGCAGGTGAAGTTCGTATTTTTGGCGCCGGTGATTACGCAATGCGCGTCTGGTTAGATCCTCACAAAATGGCCTCTCGCGAACTTGCAGTCAGCGACGTTATTGGTGCCCTACAAGAACAAAACGTGCAGGTGGCGGCTGGTTCTGTTGGCGCATCGCCCATGAGCAGTTCGGCTCAGTTCCAGCTTGCCATCAATTCCCAAGGTCGCCTTAAGTCAGAGCAAGAGTTCGAACAGGTTATTGTCAAAGTCTCTCCAGACGGACAAATTACCTATTTAAAAGATGTTGGACGCGTAGAACTTGGCGCCAGCGAATACGCATTACGCAGCTTCTTAGATAATCAGTCTGCGGTTGCCCTACCCGTGTTTTTATTACCCGGAGCTAACGCATTAGAGCTTGCCAGCAGTGTCCGCTCGACCATGGCTGAGCTAAAAACCCGATTTCCAGATGGCATAGACTATTCGATTGTTTACGACCCAACCGTATTCGTTAAAGATTCAATCAAATCCGTAATCAATACCCTTCTAGAAGCTACTCTGTTAGTGGTAATTGTAGTCTTGCTGTTCTTACAGACTTGGCGCGCGGCGTTAATTCCAATTATTGCTGTTCCTGTATCTATTGTTGGTACCATGGCGGCATTAATGGCATTTGGCTTCTCAATTAATACGCTAACGTTATTGGGATTAGTTTTAGCCGTGGGAATTGTGGTCGATGATGCAATTGTTGTGGTCGAAAACGTCGAACGCGGTATTAGTGAAGGATTAACGCCAAAACAAGCGGCGCACCGTTCCATGGATGAAGTAGCCGGTCCTATTGTGGCGATTTCACTGGTACTCTGCGCAGTATTTATTCCACCCGCCTTAGTTGGCGGCTTTAATGGCGCATTCTATCAACAGTTCTCTTTGACCATTGCCTTTGCTGCAGTGCTTTCTGGCATAAACTCATTAACGTTATCGCCAGCGCTTTGCGCGGTAATTTTGCGTGATCATCGCGAAAAACCAGATTTAATTCAGCGTGCAATCAATGGTGGTTTAAATTGGTTCTTTACTCCTTTTAACAAATTCTTCCTTAAATCTTCTGAAGGTTATTTGAACTTAATTAAGCGAACCTTCCGCATCAGCATTGTAATGCTCGTGGTGTATGTTGGCTTAGTCGGACTTGCAGGATTTGGATTTACTCAAGCACCGAAAGGATTTGTCCCTGAACAAGATAAAGGCTATTTAATCAGTATTATCGCTCTACCTCCCGGCGCCTCTATTGAGCGAACCGAAGAAATTGTGCGACAAGTTGGTGAAATCGCCCTGAGTACTCCCGGCGTGAAAAACGCGGTTCAGTTTCCCGGCCTTTCTGTAAACGGATTTACACGTACATCAAACAGCGCCATTGTTTTCTTACCACTGAACTCTTTTGAAGACAGACCACCTGAGCAGACCGGACAAGCGTTAGCAAATACTCTAAATCGCAAAATGTCTGCGGTTGAAGGTGCCTTTGTCTTTGTGGCCGCAGCTCCACCTATTCGAGGCTTTGGCCCTGCCGGTGGTTTTAAATTACAAATTGAAGATCGCCTTGATCTTGGCGCCGATAAACTCTACCAAATTACTCAAGAGTTTTTGGCTAAAACCCGAGAAAGACCCGAAATTGTTGCTGGATTTACCAGCTATGAAATTAACTCGCCGCAAATTTTGGCGGATGTAGATCGCGAAAAAGCCAAACGCATGGGAATCGACTTACAAGATCTGTTCCTAACACTGCAAACTTATTTAGGCTCATTCTACGTCAATGATTTCAATCAGTTCGGCAGAACTTACCGTGTAATCGTTCAGGCTGATCAGCGCTTTAGATCACAACCAGAAGATGCCCTGATTTTGCAAACCCGTAATAATCTTGGCGAAATGGTTCCTGTAGGCTCGGTAGTAGAACTAAAACCGAGCTATGGCGCGAACACAGTACAAAGATACAACGGCTACCCCAGTGCAGACATTAACGGCAAACCGGCTCCGGGCTATAGCTCTGGCCAAGCAATCGCGGCAATGGAAGAAATTGCCAAAGAAGTATTGCCTCCGGGAGTAACCTACAGCTGGACTGAAATTTCGTACCAGCAAGTTAATGCCTCGGGCAGCTTGGCACCCATTATGGTACTTATCGTACTCTTAATATTCTTGGTGCTAGCCGCTCAATACGAAAGCTTAAACCTGCCTTTCGTAGTTATTTTGATTGTTCCTATGTGTCTGTTAAGCGCCGTTGCAGGTCTTATTTTGATGGATTCGGAAGTGAATATCTTTACGCAGGTAGGCCTGTTCGTTCTGGTCGCCTTGGCAGCAAAGAACGCTATTTTGATTGTTGAATTTGCTAAAGAACAATTGGAAGAAGGAAAAAGTGTTCGCGAAGCAGCTCTGGAATCATGCCGACTGCGTTTAAGACCAATTATTATGACGTCGTTTGCATTTATCTTTGGCGTATTGCCATTAATGATTGCTTCCGGTGCGGGCGCCGAAATTCGGCAAGCACTTGGCATCACCGTATTTTTTGGAATGATTGGTGTAACCTTCTTCGGCCTGATTTTTACACCAATATTTTTTATGGTATTTCAGACGATGGTGCAAAAGTTTTCTAAACCCAAGAATGTGGTTTATGTCGAACAAAAAACTACAACGCCATAGATAATTCACCAAGCCCCAGTACCCTCACGTATCAATGTGAGGGTACTCATTCCATCCTCTACTCAAGTAACTCCTAAACAAATTACTGACAAATTCTCACCGAACTCTGTGTTAACCCCCACGTACAATTCCCTGTTAAGTTAAGTCTGCATTAAACTTTATATCCGTTACTCCGCCTATTTATGTTACATCTGTGTGACATTGAAGGCTCCTCAACATCAAGGCTATTGGCGGTTTACTCTTTTTTACCGACGACAAATGTCAAATTAACGGCTTCCACTTCACATTAATCTTTTGAAATTTGTCACATTAGAGTAGTATCTAATCAAGACTGCGCAAAAGTAGCAACTTACTCCTCGATTAATCATACTTCTATATGTATTCAAGATCTTCGATAAAGCCAGTCTATAAGTTTCTGTTCAACCAGGTTCAGATTAACGACTATTCAATGTTCGTATTTTGCACGGCGTTAGTTATTAGGGAGAATTATCAATGCTTGCAACTATCAACCACAATGAAATGCTGCCACTAACGCGATTACGTGAGCTTGCAGACTCAGAAGCTGAAGCCTATCAAACCGCCGCACCATTTGCGCACGGCGTTTATGACAATGTTTTTTCACCGGAACTTTTAGATGCCGTTATCGAAGAGTTTGAAGAAGGTGAAAAACAATGGCGTCAGTTCGAATCAAAATACGAAAAAAAGCTGCAAATGAATCAGGACGAATTTATGCAGCCTATTACCAGAGCATTTATTCATAATCTCAATTCAGAGCCTTTTCTTAGATTTCTCGAAAAATTAACCGGTATTGAAGGATTAATTCCCGACCCTTACTTGGTCGGTGCTGGTCTGCATAAAATACCACCAGGCGGAAAACTCGGCGTTCACGTTGACTTCAACAAGCATTCACACATGGATGTTGTACGCCGAATTAATGTTCTAATTTATTTAAATAAAAATTGGAAAGAAGAATACGGCGGTTACTTTGAACTTTGGGACGAGAAGAAAAGCGGTTGTCAGAAAAAAATTCTACCGGTTTTTAATCGTATGGCTATTTTCAGCACCACTGCCACCAGTTTTCATGGTCATCCAGAGCCACTTACCTGCCCCGAAGACCGCTGCAGAATTTCTTTAGCTTTGTATTACTACACTTCTGCTCGTGGCGAGCAGCAAGCAAAGGCACACAGCACTCAGTTTTTGAACGAAGACGGCAAGCGTGAAGAATTAAAATTTGAAAATAGTTTTATGGATAAAATAAAACGCAAATTAGGTATTCACTAAAAAAGGCGAGTTTACTCGCCTTTTTTATTGTCCGAAAACACGAACACTAGAAAGATTACTCTTCTCGAATCAGCTCTCGGTTTGATTCAACAAATTGACTCAAACCATCGTATATTGTCTTTACTAAATTAATTGTAATAATTAATTTTTTATCAACACTCTTGGTTTCACCAATCTCTTCAAACAATGGAATTAACGTAGATTGGCTATCGGAATTAGCCTTAAAACCATGCTCAAAAACGGTTTTATAAGCTTCGGATAAGTATTGCACTAGAGAATTAAACCAAGACCCAGGAGTACTTTTTAGTTGATACAGCTCCGCTAAAATAAAATGCTCTTCTTCACCACTATTCAGATCACAAGACTCATAAAACATCTTATCAACAGACCGTCGGTACGACTCTGGGTCAGCTAAAATTCCTCTGGTTGGTGCCGAGTACACTTCTGCAATAAAAGATTCAAGAGCGATTTTAAGTAAACTTAATACGGCTTCTGTTTTCGCTTGAGTAATTAGTTGACCGTCTGCTTGTATTGCTGACTTACTGACTTCAAGCTCATTAATCAGAAGCTTAGCGAATGAAAGCTTCTGATTAACCACTCTCGAAAATTGATTTACACTCAAAATTTTACTCGAAAATAAGATGACGTTTACGATTTTATTTCACTTAAACACGCTTAGGTTAACACCTGAGATTCTCTTGTCAAAAGCACGTTTTGTTTAGACAACTTCACTAGAGTGCAGAAGCTAAGTGTAAAACCCAAGTACTAAGCGTAAGTGCAAAAGCGAAATAAATAACTAACACCTGAATTAAAAGAAGAAGCTCAGATTTACTCCGAGCTTCTTCTGTAGTTTACGAGTGTATTATTTCTTCGCTTTTGTCTCGCGTTTCTGTTTTTTAGAAACAACCCACTTCCCACCTTCGTAATAAGCTTGCCAGCCGGTGGCCTTACCGTCTATTTCAGTTTGTACGTAATGCTCTTTTGTCTTGCGACTAAAACGTACAATAGTGCGGTTGCCTTCATCATCAGTGAGCGGGGCTGTAAATAAAAATGTATATTTAGAATCGATTTCGTTTTTATGTGGCAGTAGCTCGTCAACAAACGGAGCACGCGTTTCACGATTTTTCGGGAACTGACTTGCTGCTAAGAAGATACCCGATGCACCGTCACGCAGTACGTAGACATCATCTACTTTCTGACACTTTAGCTCGGGCATAGGCACTGGGTCCATTTTTGGTGGAGCCGCTTCGCCATTTTTCAGCAGTTTACGAGTGTTTTTACAGCTTTCGTTGGTACAGCCAAAATACTTACCGAAACGCCCAGTTTTAAGTTGCATTTCGCTGCTACATTTGTCGCACTCAATAACAGGGCCATCGTAACCCTTAATTTTATAACTGCCCTGCTCGATTTCATAACCTGAACAATCGGGGTTACGGCCGCAAATGTGCAGTTTGCGGTGATCATCGATCAAATAGCTGTCCATGGCTGTATTGCATTTGGCGCAGCGACGTTTAGAACGAAGTTGTTTAGATTCGGCCTCTTCGTCTTGCTCAACATCCACGACCTCATCACCCGAGACCAAATTCATGGTGTTTTTGCAACGCTCTTTCGGCGGCAGCACATAACCGGAACACCCTAAAAATACACCCGTACTGCCGGTGCGAATTTGCATGTGTCGACCACAGGTTTCGCACTTAATATCGGTATCCGTTGGCTGATTTTCACGCATACCAGCATCGGGATCTTGAGCTTTTTGCAGGTGCTCAGAGAAGTCTTTATAAAAATTATCGAGAACGTCTTTCCAATTCACCTTACCGTCGGCAACATCATCAAGGGTTTCTTCCATTCGGGCGGTGAAGCCGTAATCCATTAATTCATTAAAGCTCTCTTGCAGGCGTTCGGTAACAATATCCCCCATTTTTTCTGCGTAAAATCGTCGGTTCTCGGTACGAACGTAACCCCGATCTTGAATGGTAGAAATAATGGATGCGTAAGTGGACGGACGACCGATACCACGCTTTTCGAGCTCTTTGACAAGACTGGCCTCGGTAAAGCGTGCCGGAGGCTTCGTAAAATGTTGGTTGGGATCGAGCTTAACAAGATCCAGTTTGTCGCCGACTTTAATATCGGGCAGAACTTGATCTTCTTCTTTTTTACTCACCAACGGTTGTACTTTTAAATAGCCATCAAAACGAATCACGCGGCCACGGACTTTAAGTTCGTGATCTGCAGTTTTAATCGTCACCGAAGTGCTGGTAAATTCTGCCGGCGGCATTTGACACGCCACAAACTGCTGCCATATCAGAGCGTATAATCGCTCTGCATCGCGCTCCATACCTTTAAGCTGCGCAGGTTGCAAGCTTACGTTTGACGGTCTAATCGCCTCATGCGCTTCTTGAGCGCCCGCTTTACTGGAATATGATATTGGAGCTTCGGGTAAATATTTTTTTCCGTAGCTCTCTAAGATGTAGTCTCTACACGCAGCCACAGCCTCTTTACTCAAGTTCGTTGAGTCGGTACGCATGTAAGTAATATAACCCGCTTCATAAAGACGCTGAGCCATTGTCATGGTTTTTTTAACACTGAAACCTAAACGATTACTGGCCGCCTGTTGCAGTGTTGAGGTGATGTAAGGCGCAGACGGTTTTGATTGCGTTGGCTTGTCTTCACGGTCAGTAACCGTGAAATCGGCACCGGAGAGAATATTTACGGAGTGATCTGACTGCTCTTTGTTGGTAGGACGATAATTCTCACCCTTGTATTTTTTTACTTCAAATCTAAAAGCATCTTTTTGTTTGTTTTTTAGATCGGCAAACAAAGACCAGTATTCTTCAGGAATAAATGCCCGAATTTCATTCTCACGCTCAACGATCAGCTTAACAGCCACCGACTGCACACGACCGGCGGATAAACCTCTGGCGACCTTCTCCCACAACAAAGGCGAAACCATGTAACCGACGATTCGATCTAAGAAACGTCTGCTTTGCTGCGCTTCGACTCGATGCATGTCTAGAGGACCTGGTGATTTGAAGGCCTCTTGAATAGCTGACTTGGTAATCTCGTTAAACACCACTCGACGGTAGCGCGATTCGTCGCCCCCAATGGCTTCACGCAAGTGCCAGGCAATGGCCTCTCCCTCTCTATCCAAGTCGGTTGCGAGATAGATGGTGTCTGCCTTACTGGCTAAAGATTTTAATTCAGATACGACATTTTCTTTTTTGGGCAGAATTTCGTACTCAGCCGCCCAATCGTTGTCGGGATCAATACCCATACGTTTAATAAGCTGTTCTTTGGCTTTGCGTTGTTTATGAACAACTTTTTCTTCAGGCGATAGTTTACGGGTTATAGCTGCCTGACGCGCACGCTCTTTTGCATCGACGACGGTACTTTGGCTTCCACTGGTGGGCAGATCGCGAATATGACCAACACTCGACTTTACGATGTACTCATTGCCTAAGTACTTATTAATAGTCTTAGCTTTGGCAGGTGATTCCACAATAACTAACGATTTTCCCATGTGATCCTTCTAGAGCGTACTGTTTGTTTTATAGTCAGTTGACGAAATTTCAGCGTTCAGATGCGCATATATAAGACCTGAATCTGCAAGGGTCAAGTTTGGTTATAGCAAAAATGTATGAAAGTACTTAATAAAAGACCCAAAATTCTTGCAAAACCGGTCGTTATTTATGTTATCGACCGGTAAATAAAGTAGTTTATATAACTCTATGATTTTCATGAAAATTTATCATTAAAAAATACTCGCTCGCGGCCGATAACGGTTGTAATTACTCCATCAATTTCGGGTTTAAAATGAATGCTTTTTTCGCTTTCATTCTTTTTAGCATAATTTGCGTAGGTTCACTGTTAGTTGTCAGTTGGGCTAATCATATCGAAACTCGCAATCGTCTCATTCGCCAACGCATTCATATATTAAAAAAACAATACGAAGAGATACAACAACTCATCATCACTGTAGATCAAACAGTAGAACCTCGCGTGATTGCAAAATTACTTAATGAAGAAAGTTTGTCTATTTTAGCGTCAGCCAGAGAATTAGATAGTGATGATAGTTTTATCATCGCGGCAACAAAAAATGCTGAATCTTTAAACAAAGAGCTCTCTGAAGATAAAGAACCTGATAAGCGAATTTATCGTATACGCGAATCCGATGCACAAATAGCATTGGCTCAATACCATCTTGAAAAAGCAGCCAATGTGCTAATACACAAGCAGTCTAGAGGAGAAATCAGCTACGAAGAACTCACAGATTTTAAATTGGCATTACTGTGGGCAAAATTGATGCTCACCGTTTATTCCTTGATCGCACAGGGACATCAAGCGGTAAGCCGCGGCGAATTGCTTCCTGCAAGGGCATATTACCAAAAAGCAAGAGGCGGACTGACACAGTCGTCCCATCCCGATAAGCGGCGTAAATTACTCATAAAAGAACTAAAAGAAATTATTGATGGAAAAAAACAATCAATATCTGAAGATTTAATGCCGGAAAACGACTACAACCCAGACCGGAAAATCAAAGAAGATAATCTACTCGGCGAAGATTTTGACGAAGAAAATAACCTGGAAAACGCTAAAAAAGGTGCGGCGGCAGGTTGATTTAAACACAAAATGGCAGAACTTCTTTTTTATAGAATGACTTTTTATTGAAAGACTTTTTGCTGAATTCATTTTGAATTGCGATAAGAAACGTAACGCGATTCGATTTTCCCGTGTTTATAGAGCTTAAACATTATTTGACAGAAATTAAAACTTCTCGCAATTGCTCCAAAAATTCGCGAACGCCTTCTAATTTGGCAGAATTATTCTCGTTCCAGTCAACAAATACTCCCTGAGTTGTACAGCCAATAGATGCAATATTCTCCAGAATCTCGTTGTTCAGTAATAACGCTGTAAGTTTTTCTTCCGGTAAATTAATCGCCTCGACTTTTTCCCAAGTTTTTGCCAAATGAAGATCGTGTTCATACCCTTGTTTAAACAGAAAAAAAGTGCATTTCGGCGGATGTTGAGTATGCCAAGGTTGTTGATAACGCATGTAAGAATTTACTTTAACCTTGAATTTTGATGGCCAAACACACATTGTTACCATTAAACCCATCTTGCGAGCATCGTCACGTAATTTCGCAAGTCGTTGTTGTGTTTTTGTGGGTTGCATCATCATAATTGGGCCAACGGCAAGCGCGATGGCGAGTAGGACAAAAATTAACGGTGTCCAATTTTGCATTTTGTTGCACCAAATCAAATATTTTTTGTTATCAATCAGCTAGTTTATTATTTGCATGAGTTCGCTGCTACTACTAGCTTCTACTACAAAAATATCTATACCAATTTCGGAGGTCACCATGCCCAGCTATCAACACGTAATTGCAGGCTTAGACTTATCGCCTGAGTCAAAACAGGTCATGGAGAAAGCAAAATTTTTGGCAGATAATTCAAACGCAAAACTTTCTATCGCACATATTATTGAACCATTAGTGTTTACTTACGGTGGTGATATTCCTATGGATATCAGCTCCATCCAAGAACAAATCCGAGTGCAAGCAACTTCTGATCTGGAAAAAATTGGCGCGGAGTTTGGCGTTGCGACGGAAAACCAATTTGTTTTGGTAGGCCAACCCGCCAGCGAGCTGCACGATTTAGCCGCTAAACAAAATGGCGATTTGATCGTGGTAGGTAGCCATGGTCGCCATGGCTTATCGTTACTGCTTGGATCAACGTCTAACTCGGTACTGCACGGCACCGAATGCGATGTGTTGGCGGTTCGAGTGAAAAAATCTACGGATTAATACAGCGTTAACGATGCTGCTTTAAGTTTAAGGAAACTCTGATTTGATCAGAGTTTCCTTGGTTGAGGCCCATGCAGTGGGTTTTACCGAAACTCTCACAATCAAACGACTAGCTTGTCTTATGCTTCGCCGTTAGCCATTGCTTCGAGTTCAAGCCAACGCTCGTAATACTCGTCCAAATTACTTTTTAATTTTTCGTGTCGATCAAGAGCTGCCTGAATTTTATCTTGATCTTGCGAATAAAACGCTGGATCACCCATTTCAGCCTCAATCGATTCGATATCCCCTTCTAAGCTTTCTAGCTTACTGGGTAATCCGTCTAATTCACGTTGTAATTTATAACTAAGCTTGACCTTGGCTGCTTTGACTTCTTTTGGAGCTTCGACTTTCTCTGCATCTGCAAGCTTTGCAGGTTCCTCATAGGTCGATTCAGCAACAGGTTTTTCGGTGTTGGAAGGCCATTGACCGCCCTGGGCAATCCAATCGTCGTAACCACCAACGTATTCTCGAACTCGGCCGTTCCCTTCGAAGGCAATGGTGCTGGTAACAACGTTATTGAGAAATTTACGATCATGGCTTACAAGTAAAATCGTACCTTTGTAACCGCCCAACACCTCTTCAAGTAATTCAAGAGTTTCTACGTCAAGATCGTTAGTGGGCTCATCCAATACCAGTAGATTACTGGGTTTACTGAATAATTTAGCGAGTAGAACACGGTTACGCTCACCACCAGACAAAGCTCGTAACGGAGTTCTGGCTCTTTCGCCGGTAAATAAGAAGTCCTGTAAGTAACTGATGATGTGTTTTTGCTTACCATCGATTTCGATGAACTCTCTTCCCTCGGCAATATTATCCACCGGAGACGCATCCAGATTTAACTGCATTCTGAGCTGATCGAAATAACTCAGCTCAATGTTGGTACCCAGCTTCACCTTGCCTTGTTGAGGCGTTAAATCGCCTAAAACAATTTTCAACAAAGTACTTTTACCGGCGCCGTTAGGCCCAATCAAACCAATACGATCACCGCGAACGATCGTAGTAGTAAAGTTAGAAATGATTGCGCGGCCATCGTAAGATTGACTAACGCCTTCTAACTGAGCAACCAGCTTACCCGAGATAGAGCTATCGGTAACTTTTATGTCGGCGTTGCCAACACGATTACGGCGTTGGCTGCGTTCATCACGCATGGCCTTAAGGGCGCGAACACGGCCTTCGTTGCGGGTGCGTCTGGCTTTAATTCCCTGGCGAATCCACTTCTCTTCTTCAGCGAGACGTTTATCAAAAAGCGCATTGTGGCGTTCTTCTTCGGCCAAAAGCGCTTCTTTCTTTTCTAAAAATCGTGTGTAGTTGCCAGAGAACTGAAATAAATTACCGCGATCAAGCTCAACAATACGATTAGCGAGATGCTCCAGAAATGAGCGATCGTGGGTAATAAAGACAATAGCGCCGTTGAAATTAAGCAGCTGTTTTTCTAACCACTCAATCGTAGAAACATCAAGATGGTTGGTTGGCTCGTCGAGCATCAACACTTCAGGGTCGCGAACCAAAGCGCGAGCCAAAGCAACGCGCCTGCGCCAACCGCCCGATAACGAACGCATGATTTTTGTGCCATCCAAGTCTAATCGGGTAAGCACTGTGTCAATGCGTTGGTTAAGTCCCCAACCGTTAACCGACTCTATATCGTGCTGTAACTTGGCCAACACATCAAAATCTTTATCGCTTGAAGCCGTTGCAGATAAGGCCTCGTAGTCGGCAAGCCACTTAGCAAGCTCCCCCAAACCTAATGCAACAGACTCTCGTACAGTAAGTTCATCAGCGTCTGGTAGATCTTGCTCAAGTCTTGATAAAACTAAG
Source organism: Sessilibacter sp. MAH1 (assembly GCF_054658315.1). Taxonomy (NCBI): domain Bacteria; kingdom Pseudomonadati; phylum Pseudomonadota; class Gammaproteobacteria; order Cellvibrionales; family Cellvibrionaceae; genus Sessilibacter; species Sessilibacter sp. MAH1. Next base: position 250,038 of record NZ_BAAGIC010000002.1, on the reverse strand, counting down.
TTTGGTTTACGCCACACACTTCCGTCGTCAAGCTCTACATCTCCAGCTAAGACCTTCATGAGACTCGACTTACCGGCGCCGTTTCGACCAATCAAACACAATCGATCGCCAGGGTTTACCTCCAAGTTTTGTTGGTCAAGTAAAATCGTTTGACCGTAGTTTAAGCTGGCATTTTCAAGTTTTATCAATGACATATTGTTCGATTCTAGGGGGTTTGGAAAACGCGCCATTGTAATGCTCAAAGGGATAAACCCCAAATGTTAAACACGTAATAGATAGCTGCGAGCTACAAATAAATACCTCCGCAGCTTTACCTAATGTTTATCGAGGTTTTTAGAGCAGTCTTACTCTCATAAATTTGAGAGTTAATCAGCCAATTTAAGACCAGGCTATTTTTGGCAGCTCGCGTTTTTTTGAACACCTTTTATACTCATTGAATCGCAAATCGAAACGAGCATCATCAAAAGTCAACTTTTTAGAAGTTTTTGTAAGTGTTCGATTGTCTTGATCAGATGCCGCTTTTTAGCGATAAACTGGGGTGGTCAGGTGAACGAAATTAATGAGTCAACAGATACGAATACAAATATCTGTCTTTTTAAAGGTTGCAAATCTACCTTTTTTACGTTTATGTTGGCGGATCTTAAAACCGAGATCGTCAAATAAGTGGCGAAAGCACATCCGTACTTGCGCAAATTCTCAACTCAGCAAGGCGCTTTAAGATTGAACGCAAATTTAAGAGCAAACCAATCTCAACTGAGGTTAATCATGCAGTGGTTTTCAACAGGAATGTTATTGTCAGTAAATAAAGGAATTAAAACTGGTCCCAGTTTAGCGTGTAACTCAAACGCTAAAACTTCTGCCCCTGGCCTTCAGATGAAAGCGGTGACTCGCCTTCGATCGAATACATCCATTGTAAAGATTCTGGCTACAGGTATTATTGCCTCCATTTGCCAACAGGCTGCAGCCGTAACAACACCAGAAGAACTGGTAAAACTGGCGGAACAACGCACGCTTTATTTGCAAATTGAAAAAGACCTTCAGTCTCGAAAAATTAAATACGAAGATATTGATTTCTCGAAACTCGAAGGCTATCCATTGGTTGCTTACCTAGAGTTTCAAAATCTCAACAATAATTTGTCAGCGGCAAAATCCGAACAAATTTCCGATTTTTTGTCTCGCTATCCTGATTCTTGGCTGTCCGGAAGATTAAGAACTAACTGGTTAAACTATCTCGCGAGCAAAAAACAATGGCAAACTTTCGCGAATTATTACGATAGCTCCCTCAACAACACAGAACTTCAATGTAAGTCGTTAGATTCTCGCTATCGTCAAGGCGATAAGTCTGTACTGAATGAAGTAGCGGCTGTTTGGAATGAAGGTAAATCGCTGCCCAAGTCTTGTGATTACATTTTTTCGACTTGGTTAAAAAGCGATGCCTTCGACGCGAAAATTGCGTGGCAACGTCATTTTAAAGCCATTGAAGAAGGTAACGCCTCTTTAGCGGAATACGTATCACGTTACATTAGCGCCGATTTACAGCCATTGGCTAAAGAACTTCGCAGTATTTATCACTACCCTTCGAAACTCGAACATCTTCTAAAGCTGACACAAGCTCCCAAAGAAATCGAAGATGTCATCCATTACGGCGTAAAACGCTACGCAAAATACAATCCTCAAGCCACTTTGAGACTTTGGGAAAAGTTTGACTCGGCCTATCTTTTAGAAACCGATAAACGTAATGAAACGACCGAGTTTTTGGCGTATCGACTTATCTTGAAAGACGAGCCAGAACTCGCTAATCGTCTACTCGAACGCAACAAGATTGCCAGCGAGCGAGTAACCGAAAAGCAACTTCGTGCCGCCTTGAGCAAGAAAAACTGGTCACAAGTAGATAGCCTAATAAGCAATCTATCTACCGAAGCGCAAAACAGTAATCGCTGGCAATATTGGCGACTACGTGCACAAGAATCGCTGGCAAAATTACCAAAAGAAGACATTCTTCGTGGTTACACCGCTATTTCTGGTGAGCGAGACTTCTACTCATTTTTAGCCGCCGAACGTTCAGACTCTACCTACAACCTAGGTCATCAGTCGATACCGGTTTCTCCGGCAATTGTCGAAAAACTGGATTTAAACCCACATTTGCAGCGCTCTAGAGAACTATTTCTGCTCGGTAAAGTTAATCAAGCTCGAATGGAATGGCAGTTTGGAACTCGCAATCTCGAAGCCGAAGATCTTATTAACGCCGGACACATAGCGCACTCCTGGGGATGGCACAGAAAAACCATTGAATCTCTCGGTCAAGCCAAATTTTGGGACGATCTGGACTTAAGATTCCCAATTTTATACAACGAAGAATTTCAAAAAGCCTCGCAAGCCACAACAGTTGCCCCAGAGTATCTGTTGGCTATTGCTCGGCAAGAAAGTGCCTTTGCGGTTGATGCTCGATCACCGGCAGGAGCAATGGGACTAATGCAGCTGATGCCCGCGACAGCCAATCAAACCGCTCTCAGTATTGGCATACCCTACCGCAAATCAGATTTATTGATTCCCGAACACAATATTCTGCTTGGTGGCAGCTATTTAAATCAGATGTTACAAAAGTTTAATGGCAACCGAATTTTAGCAACAGCGGCTTACAACGCAGGCCCCCATCGCGTGTCGGGATGGCTAAACCCCCAAGATAAACGCGTTGATTTTGACGTATGGATAGAAACCATTCCCTATAACGAAACGCGAAGATACGTACAAAACGTACTAACCTATTCGTTAATCTACAGTCATTTGATGGGTGTTGAAAAACGCTTGTTAGAGCAGAATGAATGGAACGAGCCGCTGTAATATTGGCCTTCAAAACATTGAAATGCCCACTTTAGTGGGCATTTTCTTGATGTCTGGCTACGAGCTTTTGAACCGCCTTGGCCACTTCGTCAGGTTTGAATTTAGATAAGAATTCATCACACCCTACTTTATCAACCAACGCTTGATTAAACGCGCCGCTCAGTGACGTATGCATGATGATGTAGACATCTGCTAGCTCTGGGTCACTGCGCACCTCGTGAGTTAACCGATAGCCATCCATTTCGGGCATTTCTGCATCAGTGATCATCAATAGCAAAGATTCGTTGATGGGTTTGTCTTTCGCTAATTTTTTGAGAACCTGTAAACCCTCTACGCCATTTTTAGCTTGGATACATTTAAGGCCTAAATTAGCGATCGTAGAGGTCAGCTGATTTCGTGCAGTCGCTGAGTCATCTACGGTAAGAACTTTTAAATCGAGAGATTGAGCATACGTCCTAAGATCTTGGTTTAAAACATCAGCGGAAATATCTGTTGTATAAGGAATTATTTCCGCTAGCACTTTCTCAACATCAATAATTTGTACCAGCTTATCGTCTAAATTGGTAATTGCCGTCAAAAAATTATTGTTGCCGCTGCTCAAGGGCGGTGGCGAAATCTTCTCCCAATTTAAATTCACAATTCGATCAACCTGCCCGACCAAAAAGCCTTGAACAGAGCTGTTATATTCACTGACGATGAGATTCGTTGGTTGACCCGAACCAAATAGCGGACGGCCACCCAAAGCAGACTGAAGATCGATAACCGCGAAGCTCATGCCGCGGATATGGGCCACCCCGCAGATTGCCGGATGACGATTAGGAACAGCGGTAAGTGGAGGAAGTTGAACAACTTCTCGTACCTTGAACACGTTGATAGCGTATATCTGACGGGAGCCTAACTTAAAGAGCAACAACTCCAGTCGATTTTCACCAACGAGTTTGGTTCTGCTATCGATAGTTTCTAACAGTTTGGACATGCTGCGTCGATTCCCAAATCAATGATGCTTTAAGTTTAGCAGTTCAATGGAAATCGGCTTTTTTTTAGATATCTTTAATTTGTGATAGCCAGTTTTCGATATCTTCCGTCGAAAAAGGCCAATAGAGGCAAGTGTCTTCCAATCTTATGGATTGCTGCACCACACCGACCGGGGTATCAACTAACGGAATTGTCTCAGTATCGTTGCCCGTAATTGACTCCAAAGGACTTTCTGGAATAAGCCAATTAAACCTCTTCAACACATCGCCAGAGACCAACACAGGAATATGTACCGAGAAGGTGTTCAGTAGATAGGCGTGATTGATAATATCCCACTCCAAAACTTTTAGTTGATGGCGGCTCAATACTGGCCACAACTCAACTTTTGCCTTTTCGCACAACGAGCAGCCCAGAGTGGTGAGCAAAACAACGTGATCTTGGTTTGGAACTACACTCATAAATTCACACATTCACATTCCAATCGGCCTTTAAAAAGGCTCAAAAAACAAACAGAAGCGCAGACACCAAAATAAGTGCTAGCACCAAAGAGCCTATCAAAAGTAATTTAATACCTACCCCGCCGTCATCATCTCTATTAACGGAAACGCGAGAATTAGTGCGTTCTACGTTACGCGCAGTTGAATTGGAAAAACTTACAGACACAGGCTTTGCGGGTTTTGGCTTGATATTTTCTGTTCGAACTGATGGCGCACCTGCTTGAATCATTTCTTCTGAAATGGCAGATCTAACCATAGTTTTATCGGAATCGTTCTGAGGTCCATTGACCTTAAATGTTAAACTGTCAAAACGAAGTTCATCACCGGGATTTAAAATAGTCGTGGAGATGGGTCTTCCATTGACATAAGTGCCGTTCGAAGAATTTAAATCAGACACCTCAAGCCGATTATTTCCTACCAATCGAAATTGCGCATGATGGCGCGACAAATGTGCCAGCAAAATTACAATGTCACAGTCTTTTGCACGCCCTACCGTAAAACCATCACGAATGTCATAGTGATTTTTCGATAAACCCACTTGTTGAGCGGTAATCGACCAACCCGAAGGTTTAGCAATATTATTTGTGTCAGATACAGAGGTTGCCGGATGTTTTATCGCCGCCTGATTTTTTGGATCGATAATTTTTAACCGCGTTGAGCCTAGGGTAATCTCATCATTAACGTAAGCACGCACTTTTAAACCTATGCGACTGCCATTCACAAAAATTGCTTGCTCACTTCGTTTATGAATGAGCAAATCTTCGCCACGAACAAAAATTTCTAAATGACAAGCATCTACATTTGGATCGTGAATGACTAAATTGTTGGTTGAGGAACTACCAACTGATACTTTTGGCTCAACTAACCAAATACCATCTTTGTTGTCTCCTACAACTTTAAGCTTGAGCATGCCTAATCTCTTAAAATCCTGTAAAAATTAGCGATTAATTTACCTTAACGGATAACCTGTTACCATAACTAGGTCTTGCATATAGGCTAAATTGATTTTAGGTTTATGATGAATCTTATTAAATTTAAACCGTCAGTATCTGCACGGTTATTTATTTTTCGGTGTCCTGTTAAATAAACTACAAGATAGCTAATTTGAAAACGTGAATAGTTAATATGCCATTAAACTACGCAGCCGAATCCCATTGTGGAGCTGTGAGAACTAACAACGAAGATTCTTTTTCAGCAGATGCTGACATGGGTTTATTTATGGTCGCCGATGGTATGGGTGGTCATAAAGCCGGAGAAGTCGCATCTGCGGTCGCAATTTATCAAAGCCGTCGTTATTTGAACGAAGGACTGAGTCTAGCCGATGCGTTGAACCAATCACATAAAGATATATTAGAAGTTGGAAGCGGTATTAACAAAATCGGGATGGGTTCAACCGCGGTAGCACTTCAAAATTACGGTAGAAGCTATGAAATCAGCTGGGTTGGCGATAGCAGAGCTTATCTTTGGGACGTAGATGATGGCAGCGGCAGATTATCGCGATTAACTCACGATCATTCATTCGTACAAACCTTAATCGACCAAGGCCAAATAAGCGAATTAGAAGCGCGCCATCACCCCCAAAGAAATGTCATCACCCAATGTTTGGGTAATCCTCAACAAGACCAAGTTTATCCGGGTTCACGTACGTTTAATTGGAAACCCAATCAATGGATTTTACTGTGCAGTGACGGCCTTACCGGTGAGTTACAAGATGAACAAATTGCGCACATTTTGGCGGGATCATCAGACTTACAAGAAGCCGTAAAGTATCTAATGAATCAAGCCATAGCCAATGGCGGTCACGACAACATTAGCATCATCATTATCGAAACACCTGCCAAGGCAACCAGACTGAGCAAATTTCGGTCACGAGTTAATGCTTTATTCAATCGCGATAAAAGTTGACCGGCACACTCATGGAATTACCTGGCTATAAAATTCTAAAAAAAATAAACCAAGGTGGAATGGCGACGGTTTATTTGGCCCTACAAGAAAGCTTAGACAGACGTGTCGCGCTAAAAGTAATGTCGCCAGTATTAAGCGCCGACAAGGGATTTACCGAGCGCTTTCGCCGCGAAGCCAATATTGTAGGTCAACTCTCACATCCCAATATTATTGCGATTTACGACATTGATGAATACAAAAAAATCAAGTATATCGCCATGGATTATTTACCAGCGGGATCGGTCACCGATCGAATCCACGAAGGTATTTCTGCCCAGGAATCGTTAGACATTGTTCGCCAAATGGCCTTAGCGCTAGAACATGCCCACGATAAAGGTTTTATTCACCGCGATATTAAACCAGAGAATATTCTCTTTAGAGCCAATGGCATTCCAGTGCTGTCGGACTTTGGTGTTGCCCGAGCCGTCTCAAGCAATACTCAAATGACAAATGCCGGCACTGTGCTCGGCACGCCCAACTATATGAGTCCTGAACAAGCGCGAGGTAAAGAACTTGACGGACGTTCAGACCTGTACAGCCTTGGCGTTGTTTTTTACGAAATGTTGGTTGGTCATCCGCCCTATCAAGCAGAAGAAGCGGTCGCTGTCGCAATACAGCATTTAACTGCTCCGATACCTAAACTGCCTGCTGAGCTTTCGGTGTATCAGCCGCTCATAAATCGCCTGCTCGCCAAAAAACCGGAAGATCGTTTTCAATCCGCGCGAGAAGTGATCGATTTTATTGACAGCTTTAACGCAACACTGGCAATCCATAAACGATCGTCTGGAAACGCTCCAGAAATTTCAACCTACGATTTATTTAAAGCATTAATCGCCACCAGTTACGCCCACATTACAAGCTCTATTAAAAAGAAAATAGGCGCAGGCCCTACAGTTAAAAAACTAGAGACCGAAATCAGTGAAATAACACCCACCGAAGTAAGGCCCCATATATTCGGTGCCGGCGGACTTGGCGTATTAGTCTACCGAAGAATTAATATACGATTAGCCTTAACAATAATAACCGTGGTAATTGCGGCCGCAATTGTAATTATCTGGGCAAGTATGGGTTCTGATTCAAGCAGTCAAGTTAATGACATAGATACCGTTATTGATAATCCTAAGAATCAAATAACATCTACTGAAAATAGCGCTAACTCAGAAAATACTCAGCCTCTTGATGACGGTATAAAACATTCAGCAAATGAGCCTCAAGAGCTAGCGATCGCGCCGGAAAACAACCCTGAGACATCTGTAAATACAGCGGCCACCTCTGGATCTGTGGAGCAGCCAACAACAAAACCGTCACCCCAAAAACCGACAAAATTTTCGGTAACGGTAAAAACACAACCTAAAGATGCGCTTGTTCGAATTATGAATATTCGCGAACGTTATCAAGATGGAATAAAACTCGCGCCCGCAAGATATCTTGTCAACGTCACAAAGTCTGGCTACTTTGATTTTCAACAATGGTACGAAGTGACCAATAACAATCTAACCATTGAAATTAATTTAACTAAAAAACCCACGGCGGGAAAAATAATTCAACACAAACTTGCTGACGGCACCAATGCTCCAGAAATGATTGTGATTGAACCCGGAAATTTCATCATGGGTAGTGTCAGTTTTCCAGACACACAACCAAGACGCGAAGTGTCTGTGGATCATTATTTTGCCGTTAGCACGACCGAAATTACCTTTGAAGATTTCGATAAATTTACGCAAGCGACACATTCAGATTTTATTGGTGACCAAGGCTGGGGACGAGAAAAGCGCCCAGTCATAAACGTTACTTGGTTGCAAGCCACAGCCTACACGCAATGGCTATCCAAACAAACCCAGCAAAAATATCGCTTAATTACCGAACTTGAATGGGAATATATTGCGAGCAATTACGGTAACCAAGAATATCCTTGGCCCGGCGAAGAAGAAGATGGACGCGAAAAAGCCAACTGCCGGTCGGGATGCAAAAGTACATTTTCAACATTTTTAACGCGAAAAACGGCACCAGCAAAAACTTACCCGCCCAATACACTTGGAATATTTGAATTAGGCGGTAACGTGGCCGAATGGACGCAGGACTGTTATTACCCTTCCTACGATTCTGCGCTCAATAAAAACACCGTAGATTGCGAATTTCACTCGGTTAGAGGCGGTAGCTACCTCGACAAAATCGATGAACTGAATGTGTTCAGGCGAGAAAGTTTTCCAGGTGATCAGTTTGAACGTGATTTAGGTTTTAGAATTGTGTTGGAATTACCCGGTATCTAAACTGGAAAAACAACCATGATCTAAAAACAAATTTGGTGCGATATTAAAAGCAGAAATACCGTCGTTATTAAAGACAGATACACCATAAAGAAAACGCTGACTAACTTAGAAGAACCTCTGATTAACTCATCCGAAAATTAGTCAGAGGGCAGAAATTGACAATGCGATTTCCAATTTCTTTAAAATTTCAACCACTTATAGTTCTTGAAATTAGCAACACATCCTTGTATCGAAAGAAACTCTAGGTTAATCAGAACTTCCTAGAGTTTCCTCTATTTAAATTAATACTGTTTTGCAAAGCTTATAACAAAAGCTACTGGCTCGGTTTAATTTGCCGAGCCACTTTGTTACATTTTATTTTTTAGCGTTTGAATTTTATCGCGATATTGAGCGGCTCGTTCGAATTCCAAGTCTTTCGCCGCCTGCATCATCTTCTGCTCAAGCTGGCCGATGGTCTTCCAAATATCCTGCCCTTCTTCAATTTGAATTTCATCTTTCGATTTTTTGCCACGCTTACTGGACTTAGAACCGCCACTCGCCGAGAAATGCGCACCTTCCATAATATCGGCAATACGCTTCTTAATTCCTTTTGGCGTAATTCCGTGCTCTTCGTTATACGCTATTTGTTTGGCACGGCGACGCTCCGTTTCATCAATAGCGCGTTGCATAGATCCGGTTATTTTCTCTGCGTATAAAATAGCACGACCGTTTACATTTCGCGCCGCCCGACCAATGGTTTGAATCAATGAGCGATCCGAACGCAAGAAACCTTCTTTGTCGGCGTCAAAAATCGCTACCAGAGAGACCTCTGGCATATCTAAACCTTCTCGCAGTAGGTTGATACCAACCAACACATCAAACTCACCCAAACGAAGATCACGAATAATTTCTACACGCTCAACCGTATCAATATCAGAATGCACATAACGCACACGAACACCGTGATCTTGCAAATACTCGGTAAGATCTTCGGCCATGCGCTTAGTTAATACCGTTATTAAAATACGCTCATCGGCATCCACGCAGCGTTGGATTTCACTCAAACAATCATCCACCTGCGACGTAGCTGGGCGAATTTCAATGATTGGATCAACCAGTCCGGTAGGACGCACCACCTGCTCAACAACCTGCCCTGCATGCTCAGCCTCATAATTGCCGGGCGTGGCAGAAACGAAAATAGTTTGTGGGGCAAGACGCTCCCACTCATCAAAGCGCAAGGGCCGGTTATCTAATGCAGATGGCAACCGAAAACCGTATTCAACCAAGGTTTCTTTTCGGGAGCGATCGCCGCGGTACATTCCGCCAATTTGCGGAACAGTTACATGAGATTCATCAATAACCAGCAACGCATCCTGAGGTAAATAATCGAATAACGTCGGCGGCGGCTCACCCGGATTACGCCCAGAAAGATATCTAGAATAGTTTTCAATGCCCGTGCAGTAGCCTAACTCCTGCATCATCTCTAGATCGTACTTGGTACGCTGCTCAAGACGTTGTAACTCAACCAATTTATCCATATCCCGCAGCTGAGCGCGGCGATCTTCCAATTCTTCTTTAATTAAATCGATGGCAGACAGTATGCGACTACGCGGCGTTACGTAATGAGATTTCGGATAAATAGTCACTCTTGGAAGCTTACGAAAGACCTCTCCTGTTAATGGATCAAAAACAGAAATATTATCGACCTCATCATCAAACAGCTCCACACGGATAGCATCACGGTCCGAATCAGCCGGATAAATATCAATAACCTCACCACGCACACGATAGGTTGCGCGGTGAAAATCGGCGTCGTTACGCGTGTACTGAAGCTCGGCTAAACGCCGAAGAATTGATCGTTGATCTATGTGATCACCGCGCACCAAATGCAAAACCATTTTCAAGTAAGAATCGGGATCACCCAAACCATAGATGGCAGAAACCGTCGCAACAACAATGGCATCATTGCGCTCCATCAATGCTTTGGTGGCCGAAAGCCGCATTTGCTCGATATGTTCGTTAATAGAAGCGTCTTTTTCGATAAAGGTATCGGAAGAAGGCACATACGCCTCTGGCTGATAATAGTCGTAGTAGGAAACAAAATATTCCACAGAGTTGTTTGGAAAAAACTCTTTAAATTCACCATACAACTGCGCAGCCAACGTTTTGTTGTGCGCCATAATCATGGTGGGACGCTGTATCTGTGCAATAACATTAGCGATGGTGAAGGTTTTACCTGATCCAGTAACACCCAGCAAAGTTTGGTGAGCAAGGCCGGCTTCAATACCTTCTACCAGTTGTTTGATGGCCGTTGGTTGATCACCGGAGGGCTTAAACTGACTTTCGACGACAAATTCTTTATTCATGTAATCTCTAATTAACGTTTTGCTCGAAATTTTATTCGAGCGAACCGAAAGCAAAGCAGCAAACATAACACAAAGCACCGGCAGGTTTCTGCCCAGTGTTTATTCCTTATTTTGCTTTTGTTACTCGGCAATCCCGGAACCCGAACCGTGCTCATTCTTATCTTGAATAGGTTCTACCTGAGATTTATCCAGCATTTTGACCATAACCGATTCTAAAGTGGTCTTTTCAGTTCTGAGCTCGACAATTGTAATCTCGCTTTGCCGTAGCTCTTGCTCTAAACGCTTTACAGTTTCACGCGCACTATTAAGCTCACGCTCACCGCGTTGATGGCTACTATGCAGCTCCGCCTGACTCTTCGACAACTGATCAGCCAAGTCACCATTGTTTTTTTCCAAACCCGCTACCCTGTCACGAGCGGCCGCAAGCTCCCCAGCTAAATTCTGATGTTGCTCGATCGCTTGCTTATACTGCAACTCGAGTGATGCCTTTTCAGCCACCAACTTGGTGTTTGCATTGGTTAAATTACTGATCTCAAGCCGCTGTAGAGAAATCGTTTCAGACAGAGCCTTGGCCTCCAACTGCCAATGCTGTACCTCAGCCTCGTGTCTACGCAAATCTTGATCGCGCTGTTCCTTTACTGAGGCTCGGTAGTGCTCTAACGCCTCTCTGCTGTGTTTGTGCTTTTCTTCAAGAGACTGAATTTGTGATTTCTTTTCATCCAGCGATACCGACAATCGACCGTGCTCAAGGTTGATAGATACCAATTGCTGCTTTAATGATTCGTAATCGGTAGATAACGCTTGAAACTGTTGCGTTAAATCATCAAACGCTTCCGTTTTAACGGCTAACAACTGATTTAAATGGCTCTCCGATTGTACAAGTGCGTCTATTTTTCCAACCAACGCATGCTGTTGGTCAGCAAAATCGTGCTCCACTCGAGTAATTTGCACCTCGGCCTGCTGCTGCAATTGCATCGACAGTTGTTTAACCAACTCTAAAATTGGCTCTGCAATACTCTCTTGCTCACTCAAAACAGCCGTATCTTGAGATTCAATCTCTCTCAAAAAACGATGGATTGTCGTTTTTGATCCCGTGTTTCCTAACTCAGCGCGAACCGCATCAATGGTTGGATTACCACCCTTCGAAATCACAGATTCTCTGGCCAATTTCACAGATTCTAGATCAATTCCCGGTCTCGCCATATTTCATAGCCCAAAGCAGTTTGTTTATCATATCGTACCATTACGTATTTGATATTACATACTATATTTAAGCGAAATTAGTAGTAAATAAAAATAAATATAAGATTAAATAATCTAATATTATTTAATCTTATATCAAGACAAGATCATTTTTTAACCAAAAATACTTCAAAAATACACCTCACCATCAAACCCAAACCAAACTACAAGCTAAGAATTCACCAGCACATGAGCTCGAATACTCCAAAAAAGCGTCTGGGAAACTTCTAATCCAAGATGAAAATAACGCCGGAGCTAGAGGCAGAAAAATACAGGGTCAAAAAGAGGCCAAACAAGCAAAGAAGAAAAAGACATTACCGCCGAAACCGCAATGTTGCTCACTAGGATCTGAAGAATGAGTAACGGGCAAAATATGGGACGCAAAAATACTAGATGTACGAAATATCGAATATCTCTGCTAATACAGATAAGTAACCTACAACACAGGCAGAAATATGGAGAACAAAAACAAACGAGAAGTTGCCGAAGTAGAACTCTTCAACAAAGCTTATGGAAGAAAACTCTAAAACCGCCTTCCCAACCGTTGAACGCTAAAAACTGAAATGAAGCCCTAACGCTAACGTCACATAGAAGCAGGATGTGGCGCAAATTTTAAGAACGGTAAATGGTTAAAATCGTAAAGAAATTGAAATAGCAGTTGCAATTTCTGCCTCTAATTAACTCATTTAAGAATTAATCAGAGGCTCTCAGAACATTCAGCAACGGCCCATCTAAATTACAACTCACCTTTTGTGTATGTACCCTGTAATAACTCACAACTCGATTTCAAACCTTCGGCTTCTTCTGGAGATCTTTTGTAATAGAAGTAAATAGCTTTTGCAGTTTGCGTGTTATCACATTTTGCTTGAAAAGGTTCTGGACAACTGGCGAGATAAGTAATTTTTGCGGCAGGCCCTCCCAGATCAACCGCCGCTTGAGAAAAGCCTTCGCACTGCGCTATAAAATTATCCTTTCCCATGCCGGCATTTTGAACACAATCTTTAACTTCGATATTTATTCCTAAAAAGACAGCGTTTGTCTCAAGAAGACAGGCTTCTTCAGCCAATACGTTCATGCTAAAAAATGATTGACAGATAAGTGCGATAACTAAAGATTTTTTTAACATACATTAAACTCTAACCTTAAAGATAGACACAACTAAACAATAGGAACCCCTGATTAACTCATCCATGATTTAATAAAAGGGCAGCACTCGCCCCGCCAACATTGGCAATACAAAAACTTGCACACAATGAATGCCGCCGAGTAATTTTGAGGTTTTTAATATATCCAGAAGCGGATAGATACGCACAAAGAATATACTTAAGCATTAAAAAAACAAGATGCTAAGTATTAAAAAGTGTTGGCCACCGAATTACCTAACTATGCACTTTTCTTATTAAAGGAAGCTCTGATTAACCCAGAGTTTCCAGCGACACAAGAATGTGTCGCCAATTTCAAGAACGGTAAGTGATTGAAATTGTGAAGAAATTGGAAATCGCATTTTCAATTTCTGTCCTCTGATTAAATCAGGGATGAGTTAATCAGAGGTTCCTAAAGGAAACTTAGATTAATCTGAACCCTATACAAGACAAGAAAGCATTGTGAACCGCATCAAAAAAACAACTAAATTTGCGCAACATTGAGAATTGTATTTTTATTTATTTGCCAAACAATTCACTAAAAATGAAATAAATCAATATTTTTGAAAGCCGTTTAGATCAGATTTTGAAGTTAAGATTTGTTGATTCCAGCTTTCCAGCGTCCGTTAAAAGTAAAGGAAACTCTGATTAACCTAGAGTTTCCAGCGACACAAGGATGTGTCGCCAATTTCAAGAACCGTAAGTGATTGAAATTGTGAAGAAATTGGAAATCGCATTTTCAATTTCTGTGCTCTGATTAAATCATGGATGAGTTAATCAGAGCTTCCTAAAAACACCAACATACAAACCGTAAAAAATAGTTAAGCCATCATACACGCTATTATTGCAACGCAAAAAAATGCTTGGTTTCTCTATCAGCCTAGGGGAATTCTTTTTCATAAAGTACCTTATCACAAGCCTTGCAAGATGTTCTTATTCTTAACGTATAATCCACAAATAAACTTATAAACTTATAAACTTATAAACTTATAAACTTATAAACTTATAAACTTGGCAACTTTACCTCCAAACAGTAAAAAATAAACTACTGTAAGAACCATTATTATCAGCTCTTGAAATACACCTAGATCGTATTCAAATGAACTTATAATCACGGCAACTATAAATGAAACAAGCCATACGGGCACCATAGAAACCAGCAACAGGAACACAAAACCAACCGCATCTATCGGAGCAACCCTAAAACTAAAACCTATTCTTCCTCGTTTGCCACAAATATCACATCTATGAATCATATTACTCTCATTTAATAGCTCAAACCAAAGCACGTACCAATGGGTTTCGATGATTGGTTATTGTTATTCAGATATTCACTCAATTACGGTTGAGGGCAAATAAATCGTAAACTCATTTATCGGCTCGATTAAAACGCTGTACGGTGAGCTTTGTTCTGCTTTTTCTACAAGACCTAGATTCGACAACAGCTTAAATTCAGCCGACTTTAATCTACCCGGTTTAACGTCTAACTGCTTATGCCAAACTCGATAAGTACCTAGTTTATTGTCTCGTCGATAATAAAAACCCGCCAAAGGATGCGTAAGATAAACAAGTGCAGATTCAACATCTGGAAACCCCGGAAAATTAAACGTATCAGACTCGGATTGACTCAACTCTACCGAAGCCGCCGCCCATTCAGACGTTGTTTCCATTTGGTACTTGTCGTACAAACCGCTGGTCTCGTTTAAGACGCAGTTGAACCTAACCCTGCCCGCATGCCATGGCAGATTCCATAGATATCTAGGTACCATGAGCGTCCACGAATCCAAGGTCGTACCAAGAAACCACACACAACGCTCGCCCGTTTCGGTATCGATAATATAAATTCGATAGTTTGTTTGTCCCATGGTAAATTTTGGAAACGGAAATACCGCCGATGTAAAATCGACATCGACAAAAGGAACAACTGAAATAAGTCCCATTGATTGGCCATTAACCTCAACCGTATCTAATTTAAAACGTTTTGGAAAAATATCGTCAAATCGCTCTTTGGGTACAGCGTAGGTAATAATGGCAAAATGCTTTAAACCACACAAAACGTCTATTCCGTGTGGTTTTGGTCTTTCCGTTAAATAGTCTTTTATTTTTAAAGATGTTTGCACAAAATTTCCTCTAAAATAAGCGTTACAGAAAATTTTGATTTTCTGTTAATTATTAACTTACCACGACCATAAAAGACCCAACAATATCGCCATTATAACACTAGTCGTTTATTCATTATTTTTATACCTCTCAGCCGTTATAAGCTGATACGCCACAGAAAGAGCAGCCACTTCATAAACAAATAAAAAGGCAGATATTGCGCTAGATAATAAAGCACTGTAGGGAACAAAACTTAAAATATAAGTGGGAATTGCTAACACTGTTGGAAATACTATTACCACTAAAAACATTAGAACTTGATGACTTTTTGTAAGCTCCCAAGATAACTTAAAAGAAACGCCTTTATCAACGGCAATGCCCGGAAAAACCAAACAAAACCGACCCGCAAACCAGCAGATAATGATTAACGATGCAAGACTGCCTAAAATTGGTATAAAGTTAAGCAACACCATTGGAATACCCATAAGCACGATTCCAACAGCATGAAGAAAGAAAAAGGTTTCTCGTTTCGTCCATGCAGTAATTCCCCACCTAGAAACCGAATTAGGCCCCAACAATATAATTCTATGGGTTGTAATAGCAAAAACAGCCAAAATTGCTAAACGCACTACCTCAACCACAACAGCCAAAACACCGGTAACTGCCATATATTGTGTAACACCCAGTAAAACGTACGCTAAAAATGGCAAAGCCAATGCTCTTAAAAGCACCCTTTTGTATTCATCAACAAAATAGAAAGCTCCTGCAATAACCTTTTTAAATTCCATAAATCATCCTAGCAACCACTCGGTAATAGCCTAATATTGAATAGTTCTACAGGTAAAAATACCGATTTCAACCGAAAAAAGACGTTATTTACCAGCTACTCGAAATCACCACGCAGCCTTTTAATACCATTTTCAATATCTATATTTACCCTTGATGTTTTAAGCATTGCTTTTTCTTTAGGAATACGAACAAATACATAGAAATCAACTTCATTATGAGCCATTGATTGATAATGTAACTCTGTACCCTTAGGGAGCCGCCCGTTTTCACCATCCACCATAATCTCTATTGGTTCATTGAGTAAAAACCTAGAACCGTTAACAAATTGCCAACTGGCAGTAACATAACCAATAGAGAAAACCAGAATTAAAACAAATAACCTTACAAATACTTTCATCAAGTTAAATTCCTTGATAACACAAAAACACCCCGTTAAAGACAAGTACAACTTTAAAACAAAAATCAAATACCAATAAGATAAAAACTTACCACACTTTTATGTAATCAAAGAAGCGTATACGGATGGAATTCGGGCAAAGAGCGAGATCTAAACTTAATACTTTAGTTTATAGAAGCTCAAATTCGTGAAGATATAAAATAACCGAAGAGTGATTTAATACTGCTAGAAGGGATAAGGTGCTGAATTTTACCAGTCCTAATTATTGGAAATTTAAGTGGAGTAATTTTTCAGGCGATATTAATGTTTAGATAATAAAACGAGAAATATTGGTTACTGTATTAACTATTTAGCACTTTAGGTTACAAAAACTTCGGCTACCAAGAACATTGAATTTCTATAACAATGCAATATTTAAATTTACCAAGAACAATACAAAGAACACACATAACACCCTAACCAACGCTAGGTCGTAACAAGATCAAAGTCCAGCTAGCTGGACTAATACTGCTTTGCCCAGTTATGTGATTTTACGTACGACTTGTATAAATGCCTCATTTGCTCTTTTAGAAACTATTTCAAATGGCGACCTTAGATATACCTTTGCGAAGAAAACTACGCACACTAAAAGCGATAGACCTATTAAAATATTTGGCCATGCATTTAGCTCCCATTGATATCGCCAAGTAATGGCCAATTCGTTTGAAAATGGTTGCAAGTAAGGAATCGGCCACTGGTAGCCATCTGGGCCTTTTGAACCTATTAGATCGCAGAATAAATGCAAGTGAAAGACTGCGAACGATAAACATGCCGCCTGTATTTTGTTTGTTTTAGCAATAAAATACGTAAATACAGTTACAGTAATGCAAAAACCGATATTATGTAATGAATGATGAAATTGCCCCCAATAATTTGTAGCGTTCTCAGTATGTTTCATTATCAGATCTATAAACAGACCAAAACCATCAATGTCAGGTGCAAGGCCTGACAAGGTTACCAATGTCCGCTCTCGTACATTACCTTTAATAAGGTTTGACGAAAGCCAACTCATCATTAAATGGCTACCGGGGCTAATAATTCATACTCCTTCTCAAATAACGCCGTGGTCAGTGAGCCAGTGTAGTGGAGCAATTTTTACGATAAACAGGGTGAAGCGATATTATAAAAATTGCAGAGCGTAACTAACTCCACTGCACCACTTTGCTAACAATCTGCATGTGCCTCGGTAAAAGTGCTTTCACCAATAACCCAAGTACGGCGAATACTGTAATAGTTTTCCTTTAGAAGGCATTCAATTCGCTCGCGATCTAAAATTCCGTAATAAGAGTCGCACCTCTTGCCACTGTAAAGGTAACCATAAAGCCACTTCTTTCCTAAAGTATATTTTTTGAAATATGAACTTCTGTGTTGATTTACAAAAAAAGCATATCCATTTTCCTTAAGTAATTCACGTATTCTTCTTAAAGCATCTTCTAAAGCAATATCACATGGTATTGCAGAGAGCACATTGGTACACGTTACGATGTCATACCTTTTCTTGTGAGTTTCTAATTTTTCCGCAGCTACCGTTTTACATCCAGCGTAGTTTTTTTTCACATATTTTCGCACACTAGTAATTTCGCCACGGATAACTTGCTCCCGGCCAATCTGTATTTCAGAATCAACGAATGTCACTTCAGAGGCGACTTTAACGAGCGTATCAGAATAGCGTAGTTTGCCACAGCCATAATCAAGAATCGAAGGACGGCCAGATATAGTTTCAAGGTAATCGTTCACTGGCTTTGATTTTTGGGTGTGCGGTTTTGCCGCGTTCTCATATCTTATTTCGGTATTTTTTATAATGTAACGCAAAACTATTTCCTATTGCCTCATGAACGCTCTTATAGCAGTTTCAGGTATTTGCTTAGCTTGATCCGTAGACTTGTTTGTCGTTACAAAAAACCAATGCAGAACTGTGACAATAAACACTAATACACAATACCAAAGAAGTTTATCAGAAGGCAAACTCCCATTGCCAATATACAGTGTAATTGTTACCACTAAGACAACAATAAAATGTTCAAACATGCCCCAAAATTGAAGCGCATAACGCCAAAAAACATGAATATAATGTTGATCGATATTTTTGACCTCAGGGTAATATAGACCTGTCATTATCTCTCTCACTTTTTCTCGAGAAAGTTGTGGCGTAGGTCCTATTCTTTTTAGCATAGGAACAACTATAAAATACTTGTCCCATAGGTATCGCAACTGAATAACTTTAGATATTTTATTATGTACCTCAAACACGCTACTCAAAAAAAACGCTAGAAGTGCTCCTCCAAATGGAATAACTCCAAATGATAACATCCACTCAATTAGTTCTTTGTAATCTTTGATTGGCGGTATCAACTTCCCATCGATCTTTACCATAGGAATTACTTCTAACACTCTCAATACTATTAAATATACTAGAGTTGTAAAGAAAGTTAGTCTCCCTAACTTAGAAAGCATTTGGTTATAGTTCTGTGGTGATACCATGTTACTATCTCTTTAATATGCCTGAGGACACGTTGCAATTATTTTGTTAACGTCTCTAAAAAAGGAGGGTCAATCCCACGAAATGGGCGACGTTGCCTAGCTTGTTAAGTGAGACCGCAATTGATAATTTTTGCGTTGTCCAAATTTACCTCACTTTTTTTAGTTTTAATACCGTCTGGACCGGAAATAAAAGATGAAGGTCCGTTTACACAGCCATTGGACAACACAACATAATAGCCGTGTAAGTAACTGGCCAACGTATTACTGCTAAACCATGAACTATCAGTCATGTATGCAGAGACAGCTATTACTTTGTGTTCAGCATTTGTTTCTTTTAAAGATTCCCTTATTGCTAGATACACATCTGGGTTGTTTATATCCATACAACATATTAATCCAATAGCTATCAAAGGAGTTTTGTAAATACATGGTTGAAAGATAGTTTGTGATGGACAGTTTCGCCCGTCTGATTCAACTTTGTCGTAGTGAAATAATGCCTTTCCATCTTTTAAAAGCTTCATTCTACTAAATCCATCAACTTCTTCGGCGTATATTTCAATTCCTTTATGAAGCAATGGTCCTTCGTAGTATTCTGGATAGATTCTAATTTCCATGTTCACTTAACAACTTAATAAATACTTCAATAACTGATACCATCAAACATATACCGTCTCTTCGACGTATATTTCAGATGAATTATTTGGAAGCTATATTGAAAGCTTTATAACGTCAACATTTTGGTTGGTTTGGCATAAGATTCATTTTTATTACTTTTATTGTTAGCAAATACGCCTTAAACAGAAAGCTGTAAACTGGAGCTTTAACTGTAATATTCTTCTAGTTTTTAGCTTTACTTATATGGTTATTTTTATTGTCTTCGAAGGGACTTTGACTTTTAGGAAGAGAGTATTTTTTATTTATCATCTTTTAAAAAATTTAACTTAGAATGTTACTTAACAATCTTTGCAATGCGCTTATTGGGGCTACGGTAAATTTTTCGAGTTCAATTTTTTTAGGTTTGCCGTTTGTTTGTTTTAGTTTTTTATTTAAAATTTGTAAGTCTTCAGTGGTTAATACTAGGCTGGCTTCGTTAGGTTGATGGTGGTTACCCAGTTTATATATTTTACCGTTTTTGGATATTTCTATGTGCGAGCCCAAAAGTAACGATGTAGGGTTTTGTTGGGTGAAGTAGGCCAACCGTTGAATGCTGTTACTGTATGCTTGCCAATCTTTTATGTAAATTTTTCCGGGATAGAGTGTATCGCCGGTTAAAAGCCATTGGGTATTTTTATCGTAAATGGCGATGGATTCTTTATGGTGGCCGGGTGTTGGTATTATTGTGAGTTCGCGATTACCTAAATTGAAGGTTGAGGTGTCGTTAGGCCAGTTTGATAAATTAAAGTAGTTTTTGAATTCTTCGTTGTTTGGGGTAATTACGTGAAAACGCGAGTCGGACGCAAATTGCTTATCACCGGATATATGATCTAAATGGCCGTGAGAGTGAGCAACAATTACAGGCAATTCAGCAATTTTAGGCTGATTGATTATTTGTTGGATGGTGCTATACAGCGGAATTTTCGCCGCATCGGATGTAGTACCGGTATCTACAAGCAATATGGATTGCTCACCAATCAACACATAAATAAACGGTGCCTCGTAGCTTAAACATTTGTTTTCACGCAAAATATAGGTAGATGGGTTGTACTCAAGTACTTCAATTGCTGGGTCTGTATTTGTTTTGCATTTCTCGGAACCGTGTATCCAACCATAATTTTGAAGTAAATCATCGGCGTAACAAAACTTGGTAACAATTAACCCCAATACCAACACCAGTGCAGAAAAATAATAACCCGCCCTTTTGGCCTTCATAAAACGCCCCACGTTAGTAAAAAATTAACTATTGGAACCTCTGATTAACTCATCCATGATTTAATCAGAGGACAGAAATTGAAAATACGATTTCCAATTTCTTCACAATTTCAATCACTTATAGCTCTTGAAATTGGCGACACATCCTTGTGTCGCCGGAAACTCTAGGTTAATCAGAGTTTCCTATTGAATACTTGAATGGCTATTTAGACTAAAGAAAGGTTTAAAACGTTTATGGGAGCCGATGGCTAATTAACTTATAGGATCAGCCAATCTATTTAGGAAAATTTCAATCACTTACCGTTCATGAAATTGGCGACACATCCTAGTGTCGCGAGAAACTCTAGGTTAATCAGAGTTTTATTTAGTTAAGCATAAAAAAACCCAGCATTGCTGGGTTTAGTTTTTAAAGCTTTATAATTATTGTTAATTAATTGCGTACCGTAATTTCGTAGACGGTTGTTGTGCCGCTAAGTTCGTGACCAACCACGAGTAGAGCTTCTCCGGTTGGGCTTCTGTCGGCGGGAACAAATTCCATGCCTTCTGGGCGTTCGTCACCAGGGTTGTTAATCAGCTGAATAAATTGCGGGGCAAATGCGCTGGTAATGTCGTATAGATAAATATCGCTAGAACGTTCTGCGCCGATAAATGCGTAGGTTCTGCCGTTAATTACACCAATGTCTACGGCTTCTGGTTCGGCACCTTTGGAGTCGCTTCGGCTGTCGTTGTTATTAAAGCCTAAGCCGTTTCTACCGGCGGCTAATTTGCCTAGGTCGTCGCCGCTGTCGAATACAATGCCTAGCTCTGGGTTCCAAATAGAGAATGAACGAGCGCCAAAGGTATGAATGGTGTCGATATCGCCGTCACCGTCGTCGTCGCCATCTTGGTTGGTGATTTCTAGTCGACCAAGTAATGCTCGGTCGCCCGCATTTTCAAATTCGGGATGATTTGGATCTAGCTCTAGGTCTTGGCCGTCCACTAGATCTTCAACACGAATTTCTTCTGAGAAAGTATCGTAATCGCGCGCATCACCTTCGTTGGCGGTAACGACAAAATCAAAACCGTTTGAGGAATACGCAGCAATGGCGTCTGGCTGATAAATACCAACAATATTGTAGTTTTGGAAATTAACCGCATCGTCGCGATCGCTAGCGTCTAATTGATTACCGCGAATGGAGAAATCTTTAGTACCCAGTGAATGAATACTAGAAATACTGTTGTCGGTAAGATCAATAACGGCAATGGCGTTGTTTTCTTGCAAGCCAACGTAAGCAGTTTGCGAATCACTGGCTACGGCGATGTACTCGGGTTCTAGATCTTGTGCTACCGAGGCATTCGGGCCAAAGATGCGAATATTTTCATCGAATTCTGCTCTGCGTGCGCCGCCTTCATTAAATGCGGTGAAATCTAGCAACGTCGCCGAAGTTGCAGGTACGCCGTTGGTGATATTAATAATGGCAACGGTGCCGATGGGATCGTTGCTGTAATCGTCGCTAGGTTCACCTTCACCGGCAGAGAGTACTTTGCTGCCGTCGGGTGTAAAGGTCACCATGTCGGGTAATGCGCCCACTTGCACCGCGTTTATAAAGCTTACTGCCTCACCAGAAACATCGTAAAAAGCAATAAAACCTAGGTCTTGAGTGTTGTCGGCCTCAATGGCTACGGCCAATAAATTACCAAACACAGACACACTGTTAGCATTGCCAATGGCAGCTGGTGCTAGGTCGCCAACTAAATCGAGCGTTTCAATAAGCGTTAATTCGCCGTTATTAAGACCCGAGGCATCTAAGACATCAACACTTTGCGCCACAGCATTGACCACAAAAACTCGCTCACCGGCGGAGTCAAAGGTAACAATTTCGGCGGCGCCGTCTGGATCGGCCTCTACGGTCGTAAAGGTTGCAATGGCTTCCATGCGCACGGTTTGCGAAACCACAGAATCGGCATTCATAGCATCGCGCGACATAACCAGTAATTGGGTTTGTTCGCCGGTAATACCAAAATCGTTATCGTTAATTAATAAAATGGTATCGTCATCCAGTAATGCGATGCCTTCTAATTTTGTGGGTGCGATTAGGTTTTCTGGTAGGTCTGTTAAGGTGTTAAACGCTAAGGCTTTTGCTACCGGTGTTGCGTTAAAGCTTACCAAATCGAAAACATTTTCTAACACACGCGGATCAGCAGACTCATTAGCCGTAACCGTTGCACTGCTTAAATCGGTGCCTAAAATATTTTCGGCAGTCGCAAGATTAATTTCGTACAGTTTGGTGGTTGCCGTGCCGCGTTCTAAAACCAATAATTGATCGGTGTCTAACGCAGTCATTTCAGAAATACGCACCGCAGTAAAATTATTGGTGATATCGCCACCTAACTGCGCGTTACCAAACGTTTGTGGGCGATCGAGCACATAAATGTATTCACCCACAGCGGCACCCAAGGTGCCATCGCTGTTTAATGCGTATTTCATTAAACGTACGTGGCGAGAGTTACGATAAATATCCGCCGTGGTATTTGCCAACGGGCTTTGCATGATAAAATACAAAAAGTCTTCGTTGGGCGATACGGCAATGGATTCGATACCACGATTTAATTGACGAAAGCGATACACATCGGGAAGACCGCCAGTAACAGGATAATTTGCACTGGCTAAATCGGCGGCAACGCTTTGTGGTACAACGCGCTCTAGAATGGTTCCGTCGCTGGCAACATGAACCAATGAAGGACCGTACTCGTCAGAAATCCAAAAAGTGCCATCCGATAATTTTACTAATGATTCTGGATCAAGACCGTTATTGTCGAAGGCAATTTGATTAGCGTCGTTATCAAAACTTAATTCGGTTGTGGCGGCTTGTAAATTATTGGTGATACCCGAAATTACATTGCCGTCTTGATCACGTAATTCAATTTCTTGAATGATTTCGGCACTAACGCCACTTTCACCGTTGACTAAACGCCACTGGGTGATTTTAGGCGTGTAATTAGGTTGCGGAAAAATCTTGTCGCTGTCGTTATCAATTCCACAAAATTCTGCAATGCCTAAAATGTCTTCGGCGTCGTCACAGCCAATGTTTGGGCCGCGATCGGTAATGGTGTAAAACACTGCCGCAGATTCACCGCGCATATGGAATGCACCGCTACCAAAACCCGTGGTTAATTCTAAAGCTGCTACATCGGCAACGCTGGCCGAAGAAAACATGGCAGTACCTAAAGCGCCTTGGGGAATATCCACTAATGTGGCGCCGGGTGCGCGTAAGCTTGCCAATAAAGTCGTGGTTTCTTCGCTATCAGCTGGGTTACACACAAAAGAAGTGTCGGTGATTTCTGAGTCGTCTAATTCGCCATTCGCGTTAGCATCTAAGCCGCTGTCAATTTGCACACCGCCAAAACTGCAATTAATATCGCCGGGTAATAATTGTGTTTGACTTATAAGGCTGTTTCGCCCGTTGTCACCATTATTACCGTCGTCGCCATCACAGGCGGCGAGTGTTAGGGTTGCTGTTGCAACGGTAAAGGCTAAAAATTTTTTGCTAAAGGTCATTTTGAATCCTACCGAATCATTTTATACACCAAGTTCGGGCTATATAATGATCACGGGATATGACTCAGCGGTGACATAATTGTTACAATTATGCGTAATATTAGTGACAACTGAATACAAATATGACCACACCGACAGATTCTGCGGATTTAATCGACGTGCTACACCAAGTCGCCGAACATTATGAACAATTAAAATCGGCTAAATCGGCGTTTTTATCGATTTTTTTAAGCGATGCCAATAAAACCCTACCCCATTGGCTACCCATTACCGGAGAAAATATCCATTCGCAAGAAAAGCCGTTAATTGCCCAGTTTTTAACAAGTTTAGAAAATCAAAATTACGCCGATCTTATTGGTCAAATTATAAAATGCAGAAATAATTCTGGAATATTACCTCAAAAAAACACAGTAACCGTTGGCGATGGCAAAGATACAAACGAGTTTGAGTTTAACAACACTCCGGCGGGTATTATTTGCGTCAACCCAGAGACAATTTTCGCCGCAAACCAATTTAATACCGCAAAAGATGCATTTAGAGAAAGTATTAATGTTGTGAAAACCCTTTCGGGGTTAAAAAAAACCAAGGTTGGGCGAATAATTTCGCAGGTATTGGTGAGCAATGATTTATCGAAAGAAAAAATTGGCGAGCGTTTAGCAGATTTTTTATCACCGCACTTAGACTTAATTGCCTGTTATCGAAAAATTCAGATATTACCCAAACAGTTAAATTCTTTAAGCTGGACGTGGATGACGCAGCACCGAGAAATTACTCGCGTTCACTTAGACGACGCTATAAAAATGGCGTTAAAACTGGAAGACGATTACACCCGTGATGCGGTTTTAAACCAACTGTATAAAGAAGACCCAAACAAGCCCTTGGCGTATATTAAACCGATAAAACCGCAATTAAGAGCAAATATTGCGTGGCGAGAAAAACAACAAAATGAAGCGCTAGAAGATAAAAAGGAACACGATAAGAAAAAGCACAAACCATCCGTTAAACGGAAAACCATCGTAACATCGTCAATTTTGCTGTGCCAAGATACACGATTACCCAGATTAAAATGGCCGAAAGATAATTTGCCCAGCCATCGTTTAGAAAGAAGCGATAAGAAAATTGAAGATCATCCAATCATTCATGCCTTGCAGCTTTATCGTTATAAACCCTATGTGGAAGATTTAGAAAGTTCTGAGTGATGTCTACCATAAAAGCCTCTGATCAACTCATCGATGATATATTCAGAGGATAGAAATTGACAATGTGATTGCCAACTTCTTCATAATTTCAATCACTTACCGCTCTTGAAATTGGCGACACATTCTTGTTCCACAGGAAACTCTAGATTAATCCGAGTTTCCAATACTTAATCAGAACTTTAATCCATCCATTAACCCGTTATTCGACCGTATTTACGGGTTTTTTCGACATAGGTTTTTCAGGCGCACGATGACTAACGTCGTAACGGCCTTTATTCTTTTTAAACGGCATCCATAACATTCCCGGTAACCAAGCCACTTGCTTGGCATCGCGAGCATAGCTTACCCCTATTTCCATATCTAAATGGCCTAATTGAGGTTGCGCTTTGTAGGTACCAAAAATTCGATCCCAAACCGAAAGGCTAAAGCCAAAATTACTGTTGGCTTCGTTAATGATGGTTGAATGATGAACGCGGTGCATATCGGGCGTGACCAATATTGCGCGAATGATTTTATCAACACCTAAAGGTAGGCGAACATTGCCATGGTTAAACATAGCGCAAGCGTTTAACACAATTTCAAAAATAACTACGGCAACCACGGGCGGGCCAATTAAGAAAATTGCACCAGCTTTAATACCCATAGAAATAATAATTTCAATGGGATGAAAACGTGTACCGGTGGTAACGTCGTAATCGAGATCGGCGTGATGCACTTGGTGCAAGCGCCACAATAACGGTACCGCATGGAACATAACGTGCTGTAAATAAATGACTAAATCCAGCAAAACAACCGCTAAGAGCACAGACCAAAGCAGTGGCAGCTCAAAGTGATTTAATAAGCCCGCATTTTGTTGATCTGCCAAGGCGGCAAGACCAACCGCTGCGGCGGGAAATAATATTCTTAATAAAAAGGTATCTAAAAATACAATTCCTAAATTGTTAAACCAACGTACAGGTTTGGCAACAGAAGGTTTTCGGGCGGGTTTAAACCATTCCCATAAACCCATAATGGTTAATATTCCAAGAAAAAAACTCAGCCGAATTGTTGATTCGTGATTCATAATAAATTCGGACCAAGCCATAAATTCCTCGGAATATTTTTAACATTGTGACTGTTTTGAACGTTGTTACTGGGTTTTGAATATCGCTACTGGGTATTGAACACTCAAAGCCTTATCTAGGCATCTCTGATTAACTCATCCGTGATTTAATTGGAGAGCAGAAATTGACCATAATATTTGCAATTTCTTCATTATTTCTATCGCTTACCGTTGGTGAAATCGGAGACACATCCGTGTGTCGCTGGAATCTTTAGGTTAATCAGAGTTGCCTCTATTTTTTAATAATTTCGCTCACGTCACGCATGGTCACCCACTCTTCAGCGGCCGTTGGATGAACACCAATGGTACTGTCAAAATGCGCTTTGGTTGCGCCAGCTTTAATGGCAACGCCAATAAGCTGCACCATTTCACCAGCCTCTGGGCCAACCATGTGTGCGCCAACAATTTTATCGGTTTTAGTATCCACCAATAATTTCATTAAAATACGTTCTTTGGTTTCACCCAGTGATAACTTCATGGGTTTGAAGGTAGAACGGTACACTGCAATTTCGTCGTATTTTTCAGCGGCTTGTTCTTGGGTTAAACCCACGGTACCAACGTTTGGCTGAGAGAACACAGCGGTTGGAATATCGTCGTAACTGATTTGACGCTTGCCGTTACCGTACAAGGCATCCACCAACACCATGGCCTCACCCAACGCAACCGGTGTTAATGCAACACGGTCAATCACATCACCTAACGCATAAATTGACGGTTCGTGGGTTTGGAAATCGTCATTAACAATGATTGCGCCGTTATCAGCCAATTGAATTTGAGTGTTTTCAAGGCCTAAATTAGCAGTCTTGGGTTTTCTACCAGTGGCGTACATCACCAAATCGGTGGTAGTGGTTGAACCGTCGGCAAAGGTAACCAACAGCTCACCGTTATCTTGTTTTTCGAGTTTGGCGATATCGGAGTTAAAGCGTAAGTTCATACCCTTAACTTTTACTTGTTCGGCTAAGAACTCGCGAACTTCGCTATCAAAACCGCGTAAAAATAATGGGCCGCGATAGACAAGATCTGTTTTTGCACCTAAACCGTTGAATATTCCGGCAAATTCAATGGCGATATAACCACCGCCCACAACAATGACGCGTTTAGGAAATTCTTCTAAATAAAAGGCTTCGTTAGAGCTGATGGCTAATTCAGAACCCGGAAATTCTGGGACAAACGGCCAACCACCTACGGCGACTAAAATTCGCTCTGCCGTGTATTGTTGATCACCCACAGCCACCGTGTGTGGGTCTACGATGGTTGCACGACCGTTGACAAGCTCAACGCCCGCTTTCTCTAGCATGGTTTTATAAATGCCGTTTAGACGCAGGATTTCTTTGGTTTTATTGTCGCGAAGAGTTGGCCAATCAAAGGTGGGATTTTCAACGCTCCAACCAAAAGAATTGCCAACGTGAAAGTCTTCACTGAAGTGTGAGCCGTAAACGAACAATTTTTTAGGAACACAACCTACGTTAACGCAGGTGCCACCCAGAAACATATCTTCAGCAACCGCGACCTTAACCCCCTTGGCTGCGGCCATTCTACCGGCACGCACACCACCGGAGCCTGCGCCGATTACAAAAAGATCAAAATCATAGGTGCTCATAGGTTTCTCCTGAACAAAATTAAATCAAAATCAGAATAAAAGACATTTACCGGCCCACGTTACTGCCGAGTAAGGTCTATGACAACAGCCAGAAATATCATTCCAAATATTTTCCATCTTTAAACGCTGCTTAACGACTCAGTTGAACACGGGAAACTGACTGAGACAAAAAATATATTTCCATTGTCATAATAGATTCAATTTGGACAGGATTTGAAGGTGATTAACCCAGTTCATGCAACAAGTATTTAAGAAAAGCCGAAACTACCAAATGGTAGATTAGTCTGCAAGATAGGAATTACCAGAAATTGACGTACATCCAAAGAAAAGAATAAACCCAAGCAGCGCCTGGGCTTACAAAAGAGAACTTAAGGAAAGGTCAGTCTGAAGCCGTGGCTCCAACCGGATAACTGCGTAGAACTCAGTTTCCAAGAGAGCTGCTCACAGGCAAGCGTGACCAGATAAAAGCCCAAGCCATCGGTTTTGGGTAATGCTTCAGATTGAGACTCGATCCACTTGGCCAATTCGGCTGGCATGCCGGGGCCCTGATCCAATATTTCTAGATAAGATTTGGTGACCACGACCAAAATTTCACCCTCGGTATGACTTAAAGCATTGCGTAATAAATTGCGGATTAGCAGTTTTGCCAAGACGGCGTCGGTAGCGAACGAGAACTGATTGACCCGAAATTGCGTGTTGATTCGACGACCATCCTCGGCATTAACATAGCCTATTTCGTCGATTATTCCTTCGATAAAGGCGTCTAAAATGACCGTTGTCGCCGGCGTAGAGGCTCTGGTTCTGCGCGATAACGTCAGCAGAGTCTCAACATTTTCTTGCATTTCTCCTGTGGCTTGGCGTATGCGATTAAAGGTTTTTTTATTGGCCGAGCCCAAATCGTCGCGTTGTTCTATTACCTGTAGCGCGCCAGAAATCACGGCAATGGGGGTTTTAAGCTCGTGACCGGCCATGCTGATCATGGTTCTTTCTCTGGAAATTAACGACGCAATTTCTGAAATAAACCAATTAAATGCGTGGGCGATTTCTTGAAGCTCATCGTCTGAGAAGTCGGTATCGATGGGCACCAAACTATCTTCAGGCATGGAGCGGCGAATTTGTAAGGTGAGCTTACGCAATGGATCGACCAATCGACGATTCGCTAGGACCGCCAAAATGAAATTCAGAACCAACGCAAAACCACACAAAACGCACAGCATAATTAAAAATAAAAACTCACGCTGCTCGTAGTAGCTTACGTCTTTGGCTATGTAATAAATTCCATCTTTTACCAGGTATACGTTGATATTATAAACCTTACCTTCCCAGTCTTTTTCGCCATTAAAAGGAATCGGCAAATCTTGAAACAATACCGGTACCGATAAAGGATCGTATCGGTCTTGGTAAAAAGCAGTTAAAGATTCTGTTTGCCAAAAACGATTTTTTTGCAAAAAGTCGCCATTTTCAAAAATCTCCAACAATTCTTGCGAATCGCCTTGCACAATCTGATCTTCCATGTCTTCAAAGACAAACCACGTAAATACCACAACGGTAAATAATGAGATCAAACTATTAATAAAGAAGGTGCGAAAAATTCGCTTTCCAAGCGATCCGTTCATCGTTAGCTTTCTAATTCTGGATTCAATAAATAGCCTTTTCCATGCATTGATTGCACAAGGCTCGTGCCAATACTGACCTTTAATACTTTTCGTAATGCCGATACGTGACTGCGTAAGGTGTGAGGATCGACAAAGTCATCGCCCCATATAGTCTCAATAATTGTCTGATGAGATACATAGTTTGGATAAGCTCTAATTAATATCTCAAATAAATTAGCGCCTATACCGGTTAATACCACAGATCGACCATCGGCACAGCTGACTCTTAAGGTACCTGGGTCAAACGTAACATCACCTGCTGTTAAGTTGTTATTATCCGCAAATTTACGGCGCGTTAACGCTTGTAGCCTTAAATCTAATTCGCGCATATTAAAGGGTTTTGTTAAATAATCATCAACCCCACTTTCAAAACCAATTTCTTTATCTTCAATGGCATCTTTTGCCGTTAAAAAAATAATCGGGGTTTGGCTGTTTAAATCATTTCTTAAACGGCGACAAATTTCAAATCCGTCGATTCCGGGCAACATAACATCCAAAACAATGACATCGTACTGATGAGTTACCGCCAAATGCAAACCTGTCAAACCATCTCGTGCAAAATCGAGCGTGTAATTCTTATTGCCAAAAAATTCATACAGATTTTCTGCAAGGGCGATATTGTCTTCAACAATTAATAGTCGAATATTGTGGCTTTTCTGACTCAAATCTTATTCACCGTTATACAGATCATTTTTATTACTGTTCGCAGAAACATTAATTGCTAGCCGTGAGCTTTGTGATAAATCGAACAAAGAATATCTTCTATCGGTAAAAATGGGTGACAATTGCCATCTTTCGGTTAGCTTCTCTCGTTTTACCCATTTTTTAGGCGCCGCTAAAAATACATTTTGGTCTTGTGT
Organism: Sessilibacter sp. MAH1; assembly: GCF_054658315.1. NCBI lineage: Bacteria > Pseudomonadati > Pseudomonadota > Gammaproteobacteria > Cellvibrionales > Cellvibrionaceae > Sessilibacter > Sessilibacter sp. MAH1. The sequence continues at coordinate 219,153 of NZ_BAAGIC010000002.1, read as the reverse complement.
TTGATTAAATAAAGCATCAATCTGATTCTCGTTAATTGACTTGACCTTCCCTGCCGTATAAAAACGCGCAGAAAACGGCAGCTCCCCAACATAATACAAAATAGCGTCGCTATCATTGCTCTCTTGCATGGCTGAGACATAACTTATCAGATTTTTCTCCGTTTTTTGTCGATTCACCCAATCATTATCCTGAGAGATGATTGTGGCCGCAACACCCACTATGGGTAATAAACTAGCAAATACGAATCCCCACTGTGTATATTTTTTGTTTACCTCAATCCACTTAGTAATAGATAACGCAAGAAGAATGGCAAACGCAGGCAATGCGGGTTGTACGTAGGTCCAGAGGATATTTCCGGCCATGGTAAAAAAGACCAAGGGCCATAACATCCACATTATCAATAAACCGCCGTTGTTATCATTGAAAGATAATTTTAATGACGTTAAACCTTCTTTTTTTAGGTTTGCGACTAGCAGAATCATAGCCACCAAACCCCAAGGAAAACTCGCCCATACGGCGAAAAACCAAATGGTTCCATGAGGATAACGATGAGCACTACCGTACAAATCGCCACCCCAACCTGGGTCTAAAAACCGTAAAAAGTGCTCACCAACAATAAAATATTGAATAAATCCTGGAGTTTTCAGCTCAGCGGCAATATACCACGGCAGAGTCAACACCAGTGTTAACAGCGTTCCGCTCAACCAAGGAAAGAGCTTTATTCTGTTTTTAAGATCAAACACTAACCACACAAAAATAGGTGCACCCAGTAGTATTACTGCGATTGGACCCTTGGCAAGTAAACCAATAACAATAGCTAAGAATAAGCCATAACTCCACAGTGTTTGCAATGTTGATTTAGTGCGTGAAGAAACTTCAATAACCGACGCCAGTGCCAGTGTGGTTGCCAAAGTTAAAAACGGATCGGTTAAAACAGCGCCCGCCAAGACGTAACTTAAGGCACAGGTACTGTAAATCAACACACTCCATAAACCGGTTTGTTGATTGCTTAATCGCTTACTAACACGATAAATCAGTACCAGCACAATTAACGTAACTAATAAGGAGGGAAATCTCACGGCAAATTCATTTTCACCAAAAAGATTTATCGAAAGCGCCTGACACCAAAACGACAACGGCGGTTTTCCCCAAAAAGGCACGTCGTAATTAAACCATGGCGTGATCCAATCACCGGTTTCTGCCATTATTCTGGCTATTTCGGCGTAGCGAGGTTCGGTAGTTTCTATTAACGGCAGAGAATAAATGGCTAAAAGACGAGAAAGTAGCGCAAAACCTAGAAGAGCAAAAATATAGTGAGTAGATTTAGTCATTCTGCGCTACCTTCATCGATGTAAATTGCACACCGGATTGAATGTAGTCTTCACCCGCCGTTATTTTTTGAATTAAATAATTAGGTCGTTGTTTACTTTCAATATAGGTCTTACCCACATATTCGCCCAATATTCCTATGGTTAAAAGTTGGATGCCACCAAGAAAAGTAATCACCGCAATAATAGAAGGAAAGCCCTGAACAGAATCACCTAACATCAAGGCTTTTAAAACGATCCATACACCGTAAACCGCGCCCAGCAACGCAGCAGAAAAACCAATAAATGAGGCCCAATGTAGAGGTGATGTTGAAAAAGACGTTATGCCTTCAATGGCTAAACGAAATAATTTCAAATAATCCCACTTGGTAACACCTTGCGCACGAGGATCGCGATCATAAAGCAGTATTTCTGTTTTTAATCCAATCCAGGCATAGAGCCCTTTCATGTAGCGATTACGCTCAGGTAAAGTTTTAAGCGCTTCAACAGCTTTTCGATCCAATAACCGAAAGTCACCAACATCTTCTGGTATGGTGCAATGACTTAATTTATTTAAAAATCGATAATACAAAGAGGAAGTTAATTTTTTTAACCAGGTTTCGCCGTCTCTTGTGCGCCTTTTCATTAATACAACATTGGCACCCTTCTCCCACACAGCCAACATTTCTGGAATTTTTTCTGGCGGGTCTTGTAAATCGGCATCAATAATAATTGTGGCATCGCCTTTAACATGATCCAGACCTGCCGTCATTGCCGCTTCTTTACCGAAATTTCGACTTAAACGCAGAATTTTTAACTGAGGAATGTATCGGGCTTTTCGCTCTAAAAAATGCGCACCGCCGTCTTCGCTTCCGTCATCGACAAAAATTAACTCGTATTGATATTGAGTTGTTTCTAATACATTAACGAGACGAGAAAGACACAGTTCCAAAACAGGAGACTCGTTATAAAAGGGAATAATGATTGATATTAATTGCGATTTTTTTCGATTCGAACTGGGTAAATGAGGAGCGAAGAAACTATTCATACGGTATCCATTACACATAAAGCTCTAAAAACAACAGATCCGCAGTCAAGCGGAACAGCCATACGAAACCATGATGAACAGTGTAAAAAAAAGAACCTCAAACTAGGGTCTTACGAACCTCAAGAAAACCTCAAATATCGAAATTAATGCACTCGAATTTAAACCGGAGCAGTGGCACTGATTTAATTTTAAGTTGTCGATATTGGGAATAAAGAATGAACAGTACAAATTTAGACGGTAGTCAAAGACTGAAAAGACGCTGATAAATTATTTAATAATTTCAGTTATTTTAACTGTCGAAACAAAAAATTGACGATCAATTTTGATTTCACGAGAAATTCTTATGAAGGAGCTCGTATGAAGAAAAACCTTCAACAATAATATTGAGAGATTTATTATTGTAATAATTTAGTAGCAAGAACGATTAATCACGAAACAATTATTCTAGTTAATTAATAAAATTAACTATAGCAACCTCTGGTTGACTGATCTGTGAGTTAATCAGAAATCAAAAATGCGCTCTTCAACATTATCACAAGTTTAATTACTTACATTTTTTGAAATGTGCACGCATTTTTTATTTTGCACATTCTTGCCTTGCTGATACCTTGAATTAATCGCTGTCTTTTAGATTAGATAGGTGAAGTATAGTCGTCACTAATATTAGACGCTATTAATAAATAACTGGACGTATTAAACACTGATCTGCACTCGCCCGCTGCGTCGGCGATCGGAACCACTTCGAGTACAGAAGACGCTATCGCCCTGATCTTTCCGGCGGTCTCTACCGCTTCGGCGCTCTAAACGAACACGCTCTTCAGATAAATGTACAGAAATAAGTTCGGAAGATTTGGTATCGACCGGACGAATTTTTCCAGTCTCATCTATGCGGATGATTTCACGAACCGAGGGAGCTTGTCTGCGGATTTCCATATCACTATCTCATTCAAAATTTTGACAGATTTAAACTGATTGAGAAATTCTACCAAAATAAGAACAGATCTTGGAATATCAGATCATTACAGGTAAGGAATATTCTGATCACAAAAACTTAAAATTTATGCTCTCATAGTAAAGAAATAAATACCGACACCGAGCAAATATAAGAATTTATTAATATTAGAGAAATAAAATCTGGCCAACTGATTAGACAAGTTACCTAAAAGTTCAGAAGTATAAATATTATTTCCAAGCGAGCTTATCGTGCAGACAAACAACTTCGCCAATAATAATTAACGTTGGAGGGTGAATATCTGTAGACGCAAGTAGATTATTAACTTCACCCAAGGTTGAAATATGAACTTTTTGATCCGGTGTTGTGCCCTTTTCAACAATGGCTATGGGCGTACTTGCATTGCGGCCAAATTTAATCAGCTGATTTGAAATTTCATCCAAACCAACCAAACCCATGTAAAAAACCAAGGTTTGCTGATCAAGTGCTAATTCTTTCCAATTCAGGTTAACTTGGCCACTTTTTAAATGTCCGGTAATAAATCGTACCGATTGGGAATAATCGCGATGTGTCAGCGGAATACCAGAATAAGCGGCACAACCGGATGCCGCGGTAATTCCCGGAACCACCTCAAACTGAACATGATTCTTGGCTAATAATTCTAATTCTTCACCACCACGGCCAAAAATAAATGGATCACCGCCCTTTAAACGTACCGTAATTTTACCCGCGTTTGCGTAATCAACGAGTAGTTGGCTTATGGTGTCTTGGGCCAAAGAATGATTGGCGCGAGCCTTACCAACATAAACTTTTTCGGCCTTATCTGGAATTAACGCGAGAATTTCTGGTGAAACGAGACGATCATAAAGAACAACTTCCGCGGCACGAATTACTTTGTAAGCTTTTAATGTGAGTAATTCAGGATCACCGGGACCAGCACCCACTAAAAATACTTGGGTGGATTTATTCAGCGGATGATTCAGTAGATCGTTCAAACGAAGGTCTCGAATTTTAATCTTAGATACGTTAGGCATTGGCATTAATGAATACCGACAAGCCAACGGTAAGAACCTCTGATCAACTCTTCCAGAATTTAATCAGAGGTCAAAAAATTGAAATTACGATTTTTCATTTTTCACAATTTCAATCGCTTAATATTGTTACATCGGCAACACATCCTTGTGTTGCAAAAAACTCGGATTAATCAGAGTTTTTTATCATTAAATACTAGGTTTCGAATACTAGGCTTCAATAATGGTTTTACCGCCCATGTAGGGTTGCAGTACTTTTGGAATTTCAATCGCACCGGTTTCAGTTTGGTAGTTTTCCATTACCGCAATTAATGCACGGCCTGCCGCCAAACCAGAACCATTAAGTGTATGCAGAAACTCCGGTTTGCCGGTTTCTTTGTTTCTGTATCGAGCTTTCATGCGGCGCGCTTGGAAATCTCTTACATTGCTGCAAGAAGAAATTTCGCGATATTTTTGTTGTGAAGGCAACCACACTTCAATGTCGTAGGTACGCGCCGCCGAGAAACCGATATCGCCACCACACAAGATTACCGTACGGTAGGGTAATTCCAATTTTTGCAAGATGGTTTCTGCGTTTGCCACTAATGATTCGAGCTCTTGTTCTGAATCTTCAGGTTTAACGATTTTAACCATTTCGACTTTTTCAAACTGATGCTGACGGATCATGCCGCGAGTATCACGACCGTAGGCGCCCGCTTCACTGCGAAAACAGGGTGAGTGACAGACAAACTTTAACGGTAAGCTAGCTTCATCAACGATTTCATCGCGGACCATGTTGGTTAATGGTACTTCCGCGGTTGGAATCATATAAAACTCACGCTCATCGGTAAGTTTAAATAGATCTTCTTCAAACTTGGGCAGCTGACCCGTGCCAAATAACGAATCACGATTGACCATAAATGGTACGTATGCTTCTTGGTAGCCATGTTCTTCAATATGAGTGTTAATCATAAATTGAATTAAAGCGCGATGCAGACGTGCAATGTCGCCTTTCATTACGGCAAAACGAGAACCCGTGAGCTTGGCCGCACATTCCATATCCATCTGGCTTAAAGAAGTGCCTAAATCGAGGTGATCTTTTGGTTCAAAGTCGAATGTTTTAGGCACACCCCAACGACGAATTTCAACGTTGTCGTCTTCGCTCTTGCCTTCTGGTACTTCTGCATCAGGAATGTTGGGAATGGAAAATAGAATTTCGTCGAGTTTAGCTTGAATATCGTTAAGCTCTAGCTCTGCCGCAGCATGGTCTGCCTTTAGCTGATCAACGGCTGCAAGCAATGGCGCTATATCTTCACCGGCAGCTTTTGCCTTGCCGATTGATTTCGCTCTGGCGTTACGTTCTTGCTGGAGCGATTCCGTTTTAACCTGAATTTCGCGACGCTCGGCTTCGAGCTTTTTAACCAATTCAACATCAAGGTTAAAATTGCGTTTTTTTAGTTTTTCCGCAACCTCTTCGGGGTTGGTTCTTACGTATTTTGCATCAAGCATAAAAGTTGTGTTCGACTTATAAATTGAATGTTGTATCTCTGGTAATAAACGTTGGTTTAAACCAGAGCATGAGCAATTAAATAGGTTTCGGCGTTACGATTAACGGATCGATCATCCCAACCAACGACTAGAAACATGCAAGCCACACGCTGCCGCTGTTAAACAGCCGAGCATTGTAAAGACCGTATTAGCGATCGCCAAGAGTGTGTAGCCTCGCAAGTACAATTGCACCGATTCGATTGAGAAGGTCGAAAAAGTCGTTAAAGCGCCCAAAAAACCAGTGATGAGAATAATCCGCCACTGATGAGACCAAAGTTGTTTTTCAACGATCAGGGTGTAAAGCACACCAATCAAAAAGCAGCCGACAATGTTTACGGCAAAGGTAGCCCAAGGAAATTTATCGGGTTGAACGGGTAACAAATAGGTAGAGACACCAAATCGCACACTCGCCCCCAAAGCACCACCTAAGGCCACTGCAAACCACTGCCACATAACAATCTCGGTAACTTATCGTTTAATTACAAGGGCGCTAGTTTACCTGTTTCTATAGCGTTTGCGGGAACTTGCTGCGTCTTGCGTGCGTAAAAACTTGAGTTTTTCGCTGATTTTTTGTTCAAGACCACGGTCGGTTGGATGATAAAACTCAGAATCGGCAAGTTCTTCGGGGAAATAATTCTCACCGGCAGCGTATGCGCCGGGCTCATCGTGGGCGTAGCGATACTCTTCGCCGTAACCCAGATTTTTCATTAATTTGGTCGGTGCGTTTCGTAAATGGATGGGCACATCATAGCTGGGCTGACAGGCAATCGCGGCTCGACATTCATTAAAGGCTTTGTAAACCGCATTACTTTTTGGTGCGCAAGCCATGTAAACCACCGATTGCGCAATGGCTAACTCGCCTTCTGGACTGCCAAGTCGCTCTTGCGTCATCCAAGCGTTTAACGCGATTTCCAACGCACGCGGGTCAGCGTTGCCAATATCTTCCGTTGCCATGCGCACAACTCTGCGCGCGATATACAGCGGATCGCAACCGCCGTCGAGCATTCTTAGGCACCAATACAAAGCGGCATCGGGCGAACTGCCTCGAACGGATTTATGCAACGCGGAAATTTGTTCATAAAAGAGATCACCGCCCTTGTCGAAATGACGAACATCGCTGCTTACCACTTCGGCCATAATATCAACGTCAATGGTAGAGGTATCTTGCGCTAATAAATCGACGCTCATCTCTAGCAAATTAAGAGATTTTCTTGCATCGCCGGAGGCCGTATGAAGCAATAAGGCTAGGGCTTCATCACTAATCGTGAGATGTAACTCACCCAAGCCACGTTCGGAATCGGTTAGCGCTGCCTTTACCAATGAGAGCAAATCAGTCTCTTCTAACTGTTTTAGTTTATAAACCCGGCATCGTGACAAGAGTGCATTATTGATTTCAAACGAAGGGTTTTCGGTGGTAGCGCCTATAAAGCAAATGGTGCCGTCTTCTACATGAGGTAAAAAGGCATCTTGCTGAGATTTATTAAAACGATGCACTTCGTCAACAAAAACCACGGTACGACGACCGGTTTGAGCGAGATGCTGCTTGGCAATATCCACACTGGCTCGAATTTCTTTAACACCTGCGAGAACCGCGGAAATTGTCTCAAATCGAGCTTTGGTTAACTCCGCAATGGTGCGTGCCAAGGAGGTTTTGCCAACACCCGGCGGGCCCCAAAATATCATGGAGTGCAGCCGATCAGACTCGATAGCTTGTCTTAGAGGCCGCCCTTTAGCCAATAAATGTTGCTGCCCAACATATTCATCAAAATTTCTTGGCCGCATACGTGCTGCCAAAGGTTGATGAGATGTGCTTTCAGGAAACAAAGAATTATTCATACATTAACGCGGCAATACGTTAGTTATCGTAAAACACATCGGCATTTTCGGGCACGGTAAATTCAAAACTGGTCGGTTCTTTACTGCTTAATGGTTGAGTGTTTTTAAAAACAAACTCGGTGCGTGTATTTCCCGATTCAACAACTGACATTGACTCAATGTTATTAGCGCCAAATCTTAACTCGACTCTCAAAATTTGCCCGGCGGTTTTCGGCATTAACACAAAGGTTTGCTCACCATTTGAGGAAGGCTTGGTATTTAAGCGAACGTCAAATTCGTTTTCTAACACAGAATAGTCGCCGCTAATAATGCGAATCGGTAACTGATCGGCCTGTGCTGAAAAAGGCTTAATGGTTACCTGCTCTAGATCAGGATCGTACAACCAAATGGTTTCACCATTGCTGACCAAAACCTGCGGGAATGGCTCTAACGTGTCCCAGCGAAACTTACCCGGTTGCTTTAACGCATAGTTACCTGAAGAGTCTTGAATGAGCTGACCGGTTTGATCATACAACGATTGCTCGAATTTTCCCTTTGAGTTCGCAAGAGGCGTCAATAGAGCTTTCAAGCTGCTGATGAGATTTTGGTCAACATCGACAGTTGCAACGTTCGCTTCTTGTACGACCGTTAAATTTTGAGCTACTTGGGGATTTTGAGCAACTTGCGACTCTTGAGCCACAACAGTTGCGCCACTTGTTAACAACGTAAACGTCGCAACAAGCCATGTTTTTGTGTGTTTCATTAATTATCTTACCTAAATAGATAACGGTGCGTGGTTACGTTATCCATAGACCGTGCATTTGGCGAAATTACTTTTATTGAAGTAATAAAGCTCTATTGTCTGGGTGGTGGAGGCGCTAAAACCCGTCGACTGCCATTGGTTTCCGGCTCACTGACAACACCAGAAGCCTCCATGGTCTCAATAAGACGAGCGGCACGATTGTAGCCGATGCGCAGCTTACGTTGAACGGAAGAGATAGAAGCTTTTCTCGTTTGGGTAACAAACTCCAGCGCTTCATCGTACAGAGGGTCAGACTCATCGGCAGCGCCATCTTCGCCTTCGGTAGACAGCCCCGGCACTGGAATTGAGTTAGTGCTTTCATCAACAATTTCATCGAGATAGTTAGGCTCACCACGGCGCTTCCAATCTTCTACCACATTATGAACTTCGTGATCATCAACGAAGGCACCGTGGACACGCACAGGAACACCGCTGCCCGGCGGCAAATACAGCATGTCACCATGACCTAATAACTGCTCTGCCCCACCCTGATCAAGAATGGTTCGAGAGTCGATTTTAGAAGACACTTGGAAGGCCATTCGTGTTGGAACGTTGGCCTTAATCAAACCTGTAATAACGTCGACAGACGGCCGTTGAGTTGCCAGAATTAAATGAATTCCCGCCGCACGAGCTTTTTGAGCGATTCGTGCAATCAACTGCTCCACTTTTTTACCGACGATCATCATCATGTCGGCAAATTCGTCGATCACAACAACAATAAACGGCAAGGTTTCTAGATCTGGGGCTGTTGCTTGCTCGGCACCCGCTTCGTAATTCTCTTCAGGAACAAACAAAGGGTCTTTGATAGGCTCACCGGCTTTGATGGCATCTTCAATCTTGCGGTTAAAACCAGCGAGGTTGCGCACCCCCATGGTTGCCATCAACTTATAACGGCGTTCCATTTCACCAACGCACCAACGCAAACCGTTTGCGGCATCGTTCATATCGGTAATTACGGGAGTTAATAGATGAGGAATACCTTCGTAAACCGAGAGCTCCAGCATTTTAGGATCGACCAAAATAAGCCGAACCTGCTCGGGAGTTGATTTGAACAGCAAGCTCAGCAGCATTGCATTCACACCCACCGACTTACCAGAACCTGTCGTACCAGCAACCAACAGATGCGGCATTTTAGCAAGATCGGCAATCACCGGTTCGCCCGCGATATCGTGACCCAACGCCAGAGTAAGAGCCGATTTGGATTTGTCGTATTCTTCTGAAGCAAGAACTTCGCTCAAGCGCACCATTTGACGATGCTCATTAGGAATTTCGATACCAACTACGGATTTTCCGGGAATGACTTCAACTACACGAACGCTGATTACCGCCAACGAGCGCGCAAGATCTTTCGCTAAGTTGGTAATTCGGCTTGCTTTAACTCCAGCAGCCGGTTGCAATTCAAATCGAGTAACCACCGGCCCGGGCATAACAGCTACAACTTCGGCTGAGATACCGAAATCTTGCAGTTTAAGCTCAAGCATGCGACTCATGGCTTCTAGGGATTCCTGAGAGAAGCCACGTCTGTCCTTTTCGTTGGCGGGATCAAGCAAGTTTATAGGTGGCAGCTCGCCTTCCACTGGTGCATCAAAGAGTTTGGTTTGTTTTTCTTTTTCTACACGCTCGCTCCGTTTAACCGGCTTTGTTGGCATAGAAATCTCAACGGGTTCACTTTTTTGCAAGAGCAGTTCTTTTTGTTTACGGCTTTGCAAACGTTCAAAAGCAGCCTCACGGGCTATAACCAACTCTTGTTTGTCTTTTTTCTTTCTATCACGGCGTGTTTTGATCGATTGAATCAAAGACAACACGCCCGCACCGATTCTATCCATAAGACGAATCCATGAAAGATCGGTAAAAATGGTGATACCAAATAAAAATAGCGCTAACAAAATCACCATACCACCGGTGAAACTGAAAGCACTTTCGATGGATTCGGCTACAGCAGCGCCTAAAATGCCACCGTTTGAGAAAGGTAAATTGCTGGCTTCCAGACCAAACTTCAGAGATACCAAAGCCGTACCTGAAATCATTACCAGCACAAAGCCAATAAATCTCAGCGCAAATAACAATCCATCAAAGTTTAAACCGTCGGTATTGCGAGTAATGAAGACTTTAACGGCCCTTAACGCAATAAGAATTGGGAAAAGAAATGCGGTATAACCAAAAATTGAGAACAGCACATCAGCAACCCAAGCCCCGATGGCACCGGCGGCATTAACCACGGCACCGCCTGCACCCGTGCTGGACCATCCTGGATCAGTATTCTTGTAGGTCGCCAAGGCAAGCAACAAAAAGAGGCTTAAAGCCACGCATGCGATCAAAATTCCCTCTTTTATCAACCGCGAGAGAACCTCTCCAGATTTGGATGCTGTCATTGGCTGTGCGTCTGTTTCGGAACTCAATATCCTAATTCCCTGTTAAATCAATAAAAATCGGCATGAAATGTGATTTGCTAGATGAGTATTCTTAACATGGTGGTTAAAGTTAATCAAAAACAATTAAGCAAGAAAGTTTGATTGTTAACACTTATGTCATTTATTAAGCAAGATTATTTTGCTGATTAATCTCGATTAACTTATTATTTTGTCAATCAACTGACCGTGTTTGATAGTAAAAGCTATAAAGACGGGTAGAATATATTGACCAGACGGTTTTTCTTGTGTTTTTGAAATAACTCAACCTACTTTCTGACAGTTGCTATAGTTTGGATTTATTAAGAAAGTCGCATTTTTGATTGAACAAACAAATTGCTTTTAGAGTATATACAGTGCCCATAAATTAGCTTTTTTTAGGTTCTAATGTTGATATCTGTATTTAAACTAATTTCTTGATAAACCGAATAACTTGTTGATCTATATATTATATCTCATTGTATAGATTTTTAGATAATCAACGTTTAACAATCGAAACTCAGTCTAACTTTTTCTGATTACGATTAATTTTTAAGCAAAAAATATTTGCTTAACCTGAAAACAGATCGTTGAAACGTCAGTTGTTGTCTAACTAAGACCTCTGACTGATTTAAATTCGGCACTCATTTCAGGGTGCCAAAGCTACTAAATTTGCTGAACTAGGATAGATTATGAGCGAAGTAAAACACCACAAGCTGATTATTTTAGGTTCCGGTCCTGCTGGTTATACCGCAGCCATTTACGCTGCTCGAGCAAACCTTAATCCCGTGGTGATTACTGGTATGCAGCAAGGCGGACAGTTAACCACCACCACCGAAGTTGAAAACTGGCCAGGTGGTCGCCACGACTTGCAAGGTCCAGATTTAATGATGGAAATGCAAGCCCACGCCGAGCGATTCAATACAGAAATGATCTTTGATCATATTGAAGAAGCAAACCTAATGGTTCGCCCATTTGTGTTAAAAGGCTCAGATACATACACCTGTGATGCATTAATCATCTGTACTGGTGCATCTGCTCAGTATCTCGGTCTTCCTTCCGAAGAGGCTTTTGCTGGCCGTGGCGTTAGTGCCTGCGCAACCTGTGACGGATTCTTCTATCGTGATCAAAAAGTTGCGGTGATCGGCGGTGGTAACACAGCTGTGGAAGAAGCCTTGTATCTATCAAACATCTGTAAAGAAGTTACTTTGATTCACCGTCGTGACTCACTTCGTTCAGAGAAAATTTTGCAAGACAAAATTTACGCAAAAGCTAAGTCTGGCAATATTAAGTTTGAGTGGAACTCAACCTTAGAAGAAGTGCTTGGTGATGAGAAAGGCGTTACTGGTTTGCGTCTAAAGAGCACTACCGGCTCATCTACTAAAGATATCGAAGTATCTGGTGTATTCATCGCCATTGGCCACAAACCAAATACCGATATTTTCCGCGGCCAACTTGAAATGACCAACGGCTACCTTAACGTTAAGAGCGGCACCGAAGGATTTGCAACCAGCACCAGCATTCCTGGCGTATTTGCCGCCGGTGACGTTGCTGACCAAGTTTATCGTCAAGCTATTACCTCTGCTGGCGCCGGCTGTCAGGCCGCACTAGACGTTGAGAAATACCTAGACGATCTTTAACTCTTAAAATTATGTAGTAGGAAACTCTGATTAACCTAGAGTTTCTCGCGACACAAGGATGTGTCGCCAATTTCAAGAACGGTAAGTGATTGAAATTGTGAAGACATTGGAAATCACATTTTCAATGTCTGCCCTCTGATTAAATCATGGATGAGTTAATCAGAGGTTCCTAAAGTAGTTCCACACTACCGAACTCAAGCAAGGCGAGGTTTAAATCTCGCCCTGCTTAAGCTTTGTACCGAACAATTCTCTCTCTCCTACCTTGGTTCAATAGCCTCTCATCTTAAAAATTGTTCTTTTCGGTACTAAACATACTGAAAATCCACGAATAAGAACTTAATCTATAAAGAAAATAGTCCTGTAATAATTGTTTTAGCTTACAGTATGTCTTTTATTCTTTTTGGTTTGCTTACGTTAAATGATCAATATTCCTTGGCTCGATGAAGATTCCCCGTTTCCAAATACATCCAAAGCGTTAAGAAACCCTAATGGGTTATTAGCAGCTGGCGGGGAATTATCGGCGGAAAAAGTTTTAGAAGCTTATTGCCGAGGAATTTTTCCATGGTTTAGTGAAGACGAGCCGGTGCTCTGGTGGAGCCCTGATCCACGTTGTGTGGTATTTCCAAAACAGGTGCATGAATCCAAGAGCATGAAGAAATTAGCTCGCAAAGGTGATTATCACGTATCTTTCAACCAAAATTTTGACGAGGTTATTTACCTGTGTGGAGAAACTCGCAGGCAGTTTGAAGGAACTTGGATTACCGACGAATTAAGAGAGGCGTATTGCGCACTTCACAGGCTTGGTTTTGGCAAAAGTGTAGAAGTTTGGCGTGACAATAAACTGGTTGGAGGGCTTTATGGGCTAGCTATTAATAAAGTATTTTACGGCGAGTCTATGTTCAGTTTGGAGCCAAATACTTCTAAGCTCGGTTTTATAACTCTTGCCAAGCGATTAGCTGAGTTAGATTACCAACTTATCGATTGCCAGGTTCGTTCAAATCACCTGCTTTCACTGGGCGCAACCGAGATAAGAAGAGCGGAATTCGAGAGCATACTTAATGCGAATCATGACTTTTCTCAACCACCAAAACCCGGTAGTCTAAACTAATGTATAAACGTTAGGTTGGGTATTATTAAGTAACGTATCTTATTGGGTGACGAATCTGGCTAACTTAAAACTGTTCACTACACATCCTCATAAGTGCAGCTATTTACAAGATGAAATAGCAACGACCGTATTTGTTGATCCAGATGCGGAAATTAACCGAGAAATATACAGTCGGCTCTCGGAAATTGGATTTAGACGCAGCGGCCAACACCTATATCGACCACAATGTGCGTTTTGTTCTGCGTGTATACCGGTTCGTATACCCGTCAAAGAATTCACACCAAATCGCCAACAAAAGCGCTGCCTTAAATTAAACTCCGATATCACTTTTAAAGTAGTCAATTCGATTGATGCTAAAAAGCATTACCAACTTTACGAGAAATACATCAACGAACGTCATGCCGATGGAGATATGTATCCTCCAAGTCGAGCACAATACAGCACGTTTCTCACCTCGGAATGGGGATTGACTCGATTTATAGAGTTTTATCTAGAAAGCACACTAATAGCGGTTGCTGTTATTGATGAATTAGAGACTGGAATTTCTGCGGTCTATACCTTTTTTGATCCGGAGTTACAGTCAAGAAGCTTAGGAACCTTCGCAATATTGACTCAAATTCAACTTGCTGAAGAGCTTGGGCTACATGCAGTGTATTTAGGTTATTGGATTAAAAATTGTACCAAAATGACCTATAAATCTAAGTTTAAGCCGTTGGAATCTTACATTGATGGCCGCTGGATTCGCGATTACTGAGATTAAAAATTACACACCCAATTAACTCAGTAATTTGCTGTTATTTAACATTCAGTAAATGCAGTTTTATCTGAGCGAGCCATTAATGTCACCCTTCTATCATGGTTACAAAACAATCAAACCAAATTATTTATTACCTAGAATTTATATAACGGCATTGCGCTGCGAGGAATTCGATAAAATTTTATTGATGTAAAAATATATTTTTACATCAATTGTTGGTTTTTATGGATAAAGATTTGACTTAACCTAGGAATAAGGCACAATTCACGCCTATTTAACGACCGGCTGCTACGAGAGCGGTTTGCGTCATTCTGTATATACAATGAGGAATAGTTTTAATGGCGAAAGAAGACAACATTGAAATGGAAGGTGAAGTAGTAGACACGCTCCCAAACACTACCTTTCGAGTCAAGTTGGAAAATGGCCATATGGTGATTGCACACATTTCGGGAAAAATGCGCAAAAACTACATTCGTATCCTTACTGGCGATAAAGTAAAAGTAGAATTGACTCCATACGATCTGAGCAAAGCAAGAATCACCTACCGAGCCAGATAATCAGCTGTCCTTCTCTTCTGTAAATACCCTCGTATTCACATACTATCAAGAAGTCGCACATACAATGTGCAGCTCAACATCAAAAAAGCTAATACTTTATAATGTTGAACTGCACGTACAGAGTTGGTGTTAAACCAACTCTGGTGCTTCCACCGCAATATGAATGTCGTCGTTTTCGATTGAAATATCCACCGAACCTCCGGTAGACAAATCGCCAAATAACACCATTTCGGCCAATGGTTTTTTCAGCTTTTCTTTGATCAAACGAGCCATAGGTCTTGCACCTAATTTTTCGTCATAACCATGAACTGCCAACCATTCACGAGCATCTTCGTCTACGTTAAGAACCACATGCTTTTCATCAAGCTGCGCTTGGAGCTCAACCAAAAACTTATCAACCACCGTTTTGATAACCTCAAGAGTAAGCGCGCCAAATTGAATAATGGCATCTAATCGGTTACGGAACTCAGGAGTAAACAGCTTCTTGATTGCTTCCATACCGTCGGTTGAGTGATCTTGTTTTGAGAATCCAATAGAAGCACGGCTCATATCTTCTGCGCCAGCATTGGTTGTCATGATCAACACAACATTACGGAAATCAGCTTTACGGCCATTGTTATCCGTTAAAGTACCGTGATCCATTACCTGAAGCAGTAAATTGAATACTTCTGGATGCGCCTTCTCAATCTCATCAAGAAGAACAACACAATGCGGATGCTTGGTAACCGCTTCGGTTAACAAACCACCTTGGTCGAAGCCCACATAACCTGGAGGAGCACCAATTAAACGCGAAACGGTGTGTCGTTCCATATACTCAGACATATCGAATCGAAGCAGCTCAATACCCATTGCAGACGCTAATTGACGACATAGCTCCGTTTTACCAACCCCCGTTGGACCAGCAAATAGGAAAGAACCTACTGGCTTATCCGGTGAGTTCAAACCCGCACGTGACAACTTGATAGCGGTCGATAACGCTTCAATAGCGTCATTTTGCCCAAACACGGTAAGCTTGAGTTGCTCATCCAGTTTTTGAAGAAGTTCTTTGTCGCTCGATGAAACACTTTTGGGTGGAATTCGAGCAATTTTAGCAACGATTTTTTCAATATCGGCGGTACCAATCTGACGACGTCTTTTGTTGAGCGGTTGCAATTGCTGATAAGCACCAGCCTCATCAATAACATCAATGGCTTTATCGGGCATAAAGCGATCGGTGATGTACTTAGAGGCAAGTTCCGAGGCAGCTCGCAGCGCGGCATCGGTATATTTAAGGCTGTGATGTTCTTCGAATCGCGTTTTAAGGCCTTTCAAAATTTGATAGGTGTCTTCAACGCTTGGTTCGTTAACATCGATTTTTTGAAAACGTCTTGATAATGCACGGTCTTTATCAAAAATACCGCGATACTCTTGGAACGTCGTCGAGCCGATACAACGGATATCACCCGAAGTAAGTAAAGGTTTCAGTAGATTTGATGCATCCATAACGCCGCCAGAAGCTGCCCCAGCGCCAATAATGGTGTGAATCTCGTCGATGAATAAAATCGCCTTTTCTTTCTTTTTAAGCTGCGCAAGCAAGCCTTTGAAGCGTTTCTCGAAATCGCCGCGATATTTAGTACCCGCGAGTAAAGATCCCATATCTAGGGAATAAACAACGCTCTCAAGCAATACGTCGGGAACATCGCCATCAACAATGCGTTTTGCTAAGCCTTCGGCGATGGCGGTTTTACCCACGCCGGATTCACCCACTAACAATGGGTTATTTTTGCGACGACGAACGAGAACTTGCGCTACACGCTCAACTTCATCATCACGACCAACCAATGGATCGATACGCCCTTGAAGCGCTTCTTCGTTTAGATTTGTGGCGTAGGAATCGAGAGGACTGCTCGCCGAGGATTCACCAGACGCTATAGACTCTTCATCTATGGATTCTTGGTTGCTATCGAGATTGTGCTCGCTTTGGCCACCCACTTTAGAGATGCCATGAGTGATAAAGTTGACCACATCAATACGGGCGATATTTTGCTGTTTTAGATAATAAACGGCTTGGCTTTCTTGTTCGCTGAATATAGCGACAAGAACATTGGCTCCAGTAACCTCTTTGCGGCCTGAAGATTGAACATGAAAAACGGCACGCTGTAGAACACGTTGAAAACCTAACGTTGGCTGTGTTTCACGCTCGGTATCATCTTCAGGGATAAGGGGTGTTGTAGAATCGACAAACTCGATTAACTCCTTGCGTAAATTGTTGAGATCTGCACCACAAGCTTTCAGTACGGAAGCTGCGGCCTCGTTATCAATCAACGCTAACAATAAATGCTCAACAGTCATGAATTCATGACGTTTTGTTCGAGCACCTTTGAAAGCTTGATTCAGTGTAACTTCTAAGTCCTTGCTTAACATTTTTTCGACCTCAACTGATACACCTAAAAATTATTCATCGTCTTCAGCGGCAGCAATCTCACACAATAACGGATGTTGGTTTTCCCGAGCGTACTGGTTTACCTGCGCAGCTTTCGTTTCGGCAATATCTTTTGTAAAGACACCGCATACTGCGCTTCCGTTCGTATGAACCTTGAGCATGATTTGTGTCGCTTGCTCACGATGCATTGAAAAAAATGTCTCTAACACTTCTACGACGAACTCCATGGGAGTGTAATCATCGTTGAGCATGATTACTTTATACATAGAAGGACGCTTAAGTTGCGGCTTTTGTTCCGCAACGGCCAAGCCTTCATCTCGGCCTCCTGCTACATCATCGCTGTCACTACTGTTTAATGTTAGTCGATGATAATCCATATTACCCCAAACCTTTTTGCACGGATTCAAAGAGTTCTGCTCCCCGATTCTAACTACAAGATAAGTGAAGTCTCAATTAGGATCAACCAATTGGACTTGACAATTTATTAAATTTCATATGAGTATATCCATGCGCTTTATTATCAAAAGCGCATTATCCAATATCTCCGCACAAAGCATTTTTATAATAAAAATATTGGGCCTAATAAAAAAATAACAATTTTAAGTTCATGCATCAGCTCATGGCTTATACCCATAAAATAGGAAATCTGCTATGCAATCAGGTACCGTCAAGTGGTTCAATAATGCCAAAGGTTATGGATTTATCCTTCCAGACAACGGTGGTGACGAACTATTCGCTCACTATTCTGCAATTACAATGGATGGTTATAAAACCTTAAAAGCCGGCCAACAAGTCAACTTTGATGTTGTTAAAGGCGATAAAGGTATGCATGCCGTCGGTATTGAACCCAAATCGTTTAAAATTAGTTCTAACGAGTCTGAAAGTCCCCCTATGGCTTTATTAAACTAAACACCATTCACCAACAACTGACAAAACCATTCAACTTGTCTACAACTGTGAGCGACACGTTCTCAGAGCGCTATTGCGTCACAAAAATTTAATGAGTGGATCAAGTAGTACCGCTCATTAAACTTTCAAATTACCTACTCTTCAAATTGTAAAAAACTCATATCACACAAGTTTTTACATTTCTCGGTCATAGTAATACCTGCCATTTTTTTACCGCCAAACCTGAGAAAAAGCCTCTTAGCAGATACAATGTAGCAGTTACAATGCCACTATAAATGTCTTAGCTCTAGGCCAGCGAATGCCCAATATAATTTTGTTTAATAAACCCTATGGGGTTTTGAGTCAGTTTACCGACAAAGAAAACCGCCCTACGTTAAGTAACTACATTTCAGAAAAAGATTTTTATCCAGCCGGTCGTCTCGATTTTGACTCGGAAGGTTTACTTCTGTTAACCAACGATGGCGCGTTACAGAATCAAATTGCCAACCCCAAATTTAAACTGCCAAAAACCTATTGGGTGCAGGTTGAAGGCATTCCTGATGAGATTGCATTGACTAAATTAAGACGAGGGGTAACGCTCAATGACGGAAAAACAAAACCGGCAAAAGCTCGGCTCTATAAGCCCGAAAACGTATGGCCAAGAGACCCGCCCATTCGCCAAAGAAATAACGACACAACCTCTTGGATTGAACTCACCATTACAGAAGGCCGAAATCGGCAAGTTCGCCGAATGACCGCTGCCGTAGGCCATCCAACGTTACGTTTAATTCGTGCTCGAATTGGCACTTGGGCGCTCAATGACATCGCGGTTGGTCAAATTCGCAAAGAAAATGTGTTTTTGCCTCGGGCATAATTAATCTTCAACTCTACTGCATTTATCCATAAATATCCGTTATGAACTCCAGAGAATTTAACCCTCACGTCACGGTCGCCACCGTTGTCTCGCAGCAAAATCAATTTCTGATTGTTGAAGAACAGATTAACGGCGAAACCCGATTTAACCAACCCGCCGGACATTTAGAAGCCAATGAGAGCCTGATTGCCGCAGCCAAGCGCGAGACGCTCGAAGAAACTGGCTGGGAGGTTGACATAACCGGCTTTTTGGGTGTTTGCATATTTAAAGCCAGTAACGGTGTGACCTACGTTAGAAACACTTTTTGCGCAACGCCAATTCACAAACGCGAGCCTTTTACATTGGATACAGGTATCATCGCCGCACACTGGATGACACTGAACGAAATCCAACAAAAACAGGAAATGTTGCGTAGCCCAATGATTATAGAATCTATTGAAAACTACCTTAAAGGCAACATATTCCCGGCAACACTCGTGACTTATCTAAGCGCTGTTTAATTCACCAAACAACTATCATATTTGGCTCAATGGATACCCTTACAACCGCATCTAACTCCCAAGCAAACAAAGTAATCGTCGGCATGTCTGGCGGTGTAGACTCCTCCGTAGCGGCGTTACTTCTTCAACAACAGGGCTACCAGGTTGAAGGTTTGTTTATGAAGAATTGGGATGAGGACGACGGTACCGAGTATTGTACTGCAAAGGCGGATTTGGCCGATGCCGAAAAAGTCTGCGACAAGCTAGGCATTCCTTTACATACCGCAAATTTTGCCGCCGAATATTGGGACAATGTTTTTGAGCATTTTCTGGCCGAATACCAAGCAGGCCGCACGCCTAATCCCGATATTCTTTGTAACCGCGAAATTAAATTCAAAGTCTTTTTAGAATACGCACAAGCACTAGGTGCTTCACTAATCGCGACCGGTCATTACGTTCGCCGCAAAGACATTGATGGCCATACTTACCTGTTAAAAGGACTGGATAACAATAAAGACCAAAGTTATTTCGTTCACGCGGTAGGTGAAGACGAGTTCGCCACCAGCTTGTTTCCCATAGGCGAAATGGAAAAGCCCGATGTTCGCGCCCTCGCTGAAAAGCACGATTTGGTTACCCACAACAAAAAAGACAGCACCGGCATCTGCTTTATTGGCGAACGCCGTTTCAAGGATTTCTTAGAACAATATTTGCCCGCTCAGCCAGGAGAAATTATTGACGATCATGGCAATATTCTTGGCGAGCACGCAGGTCTGATGTATCACACGCTAGGACAGCGACAAGGCTTAGGAATCGGCGGAGTTAAAGGTGCTCCAGAACAACCTTGGTATGTTGCCGAAAAAGATCTCAACAACAATCAGTTGGTCGTTGTGCAGGGTAAAAATCACCCACTGTTGTTTAAAGACTCTCTTAAAGCTTCGCAAATTTGTTGGATAAACAAGAACTTCCCTGAAACCAAGGAGTTTCGAGCCCAGGTTAAGACTCGATATCGCCAACCCGATCAAATGGCAACCGTTACAATTAATGCATCTAACAACGACGGTAACGAAACGTTAACAATACATTTTGACGAACCCCAAAGAGCGATCACTCCAGGCCAATCGGTGGTTTTTTATCATGGGGAAATTTGTCTGGGCGGAGCCGTAATTGAAGCCGGTTATAACCGTTAAATGTTAATCGAATTGCAGTCACCTAAAACACGCTTCACATGTTGCAAAAATTCTGCAGCGACTGTGGGGTTGGTGTAATTATTTATCGAAGAGTCAATGGCAGATATCGAATCACAAACTATTGCTTTAGCCGCGACCCTTCAATCTGTCGCGATGGTAGAACAGCTGGCAAAACACGGCACAACCACAGCAGGCAATGCGCGCGTTTTAATAAACAGCATATTCAAAACCTCCCCTAAAAGCACAATCGATGTGTATAACCAGGTTCAAGATTTAGAGCTCGGTCTAAACATGTTGGTGCAAATGCTCGAAAAACTGAACACCCCCAACTATTCCGATAGCATGCGCTATACGTTGAGTTTGCTCCATTTGCAGAAAAAACTGGCCGGGAATAATGCCATGCTCAGCGTTATCGCCCAGAGAATCGAGAGGTGTAGAGCTCAGCTAGAACATTTTGATGTTATGCATGACAACATCCTAGCCAATCTAGCCGATATCTATGCAGATACACTCAGTACTTTTGCATTTCGAATTCAAATTCGAGGTTCTTACGATTATCTTCAACAGGCTCGTATTGCAAACCACATCCGTGCCCTGCTACTGGCAGGCGTCAGATCAGTAACGCTCTGGCGACAAGTTGGCGGCTCCCGTATAAATCTGATACTCAACCGAAGCAAAATTATCACTGCGGCCGATCTACTGCACCAATCTGTGCGAAACGAAAAATGACCAAAGTTTCCCACAAATACTAAAATTTCGGGTATTATCGCGCGCTTTTTCGGTGGTTATGGCTAATATTTGAGGAATATCAGTCATTAATCGGTTCACTTTTACATCCACAGCAACGGTTTAAACTATGGAGCTTTCTCAACTCACAGCAGTTACCCCTATCGACGGACGTTACGGTTCGAAGACTCAATCTTTACGAGACGTTTTCAGTGAATATGGGCTGATCAAATGTAGAGTTGAAGTAGAAATTCGCTGGCTGCAAAAGCTCGCTGCGCACCCACAAATTACTGAGGTGCCGGAGTTCTCAGAGAACACTCAAGCGCTACTTAACAATATAGTTGCAAACTTTAGCGAACAAGACGCGCAAGAAATCAAAACCATCGAGCGCACCACCAATCACGATGTAAAAGCTGTTGAATACTTTATAAAGAACCAATTCAAGGGTAATGCTGAATTAGAAGCTATCAGCGAATTTGTTCACTTTGCTTGTACCTCTGAAGACATCAACAACCTTTCACACGGTTTGATGCTAAAGCAAGGCCGTGAAGCTTTAATGGGTTATACGGCTAAAATCATTGCTACCCTCAAGTCTCTTGCCATTGAATTTGCCAACGACCCAATGCTTTCTCGCACTCATGGGCAAACGGCTTCGCCTACTACGGTAGGTAAAGAAATCGCCAATGTTGTTTACCGACTCAATCGTCAGGTGAAGCAGATAGAAAGTGTTGAACTTTTAGGCAAAATCAACGGCGCGGTAGGCAACTATAATGCGCACCTTAGCGCTTATCCGGATATCGATTGGGCAGACAATGCCTCAAGCTTCATTACCGATTTAGGACTTACTTGGAATCCGTACACAACTCAGATCGAACCTCACGATTATATTGCTGAGTTATTTGATGCAATCGGCCGATTTAACACCATTTTGATTGATTTCAATCGCGATATTTGGGGCTACATTTCACTAGGCTACTTCAAACAAAAGACCATTGCCGGCGAGATTGGCTCGTCAACCATGCCGCATAAGGTTAATCCGATTGATTTCGAAAACTCGGAAGGAAACCTTGGCATCGCCAATGCCTTATTTGCTCATCTAGGCAGCAAATTGCCGATTTCACGCTGGCAGAGAGATTTGACCGACTCCACCGTATTACGAAATATGGGCGTCGGTTTTGGCTATAGCTTTATTGCCTACGAATCCGTTTTGAAAGGTTTAGGAAAACTCGAAATCAATCGCGCGCGATTGGATCAAGATCTCGAATCCAGCTGGGAAGTACTCGCCGAACCAATTCAAACGGTGATGCGTCGTTATCAAGTCGAAAACGCCTACGAAAAACTTAAAGAATTGACTCGCGGCCAAGATATCAGCAAAGACAGCATCAGAGCTTTCATTGATACCCTTGAAATACCAGAGCAAGCGAAAACCGAGCTTAAAGCACTAACACCACAAACTTACGTTGGTAGTGCAGCCGAACAAGCCAAAAACATTTAACAACTTACATCAACCTAGGAAGCTAAGCTCGCTATGACTTCGAGTAACGAAATTTTGAAGAACCTGGGCGAGCTTAGTATTGATGAGTTCCTAAAACATCACTGGCAGAGAAAATACTTATTTGTCTCTGAATGCTTTAAAGACTCTCTGCCGGAATTTCCTGCGGACGAACTAGCCGGATTGTCCCTTGAGGAAGACGTCGAATCTCGCTTGATTATCGAATCAAAACAAAACTCCAATCCCGAAAACCAATGGACCTTAAAACACGGCCCATTTTTAGAATCAGACTTTACAACCCTACCTGAATCACATTGGACACTGCTTGTTCAAGCCGTAGACTTTTGGGCTCCCGAATACACAGAATTTTTATCGCGCTTTCGCTTTTTACCCAATTGGCGAATTGACGACATTATGATCAGCTACGCCACAGACCAAGGTGGTGTAGGTCCGCATTTCGATTACTACGACGTTTTTCTCATTCAATTAGAAGGAGAAAGACTGTGGCGAATTGGTCAACAATGCGACGACAGTACAGAGAAAGTGGAAGGCTCACCTCTCAATCAAATTAGACACTTTAAGACCGAAGCTGAATTTTTAGCAAAACCCGGTGACCTCCTCTATATTCCCGCCGGTAAAGCCCATTGGGGAATTGCCCAAGGCGAATGCACGACAATATCTGTAGGGTTTCGAGCACCGAGCTATAGCGAAATTCTTTCGCACTTCAGTGGCGAACTCTGCAACACACTACCCAGCAATTATCGTTATTCCGACTCTCGGAAAAATACCGAGCAACTGAATAATTGCGGCGAGATTTCTGTTGCGACGATTGAAAATATACAACAGCAACTCGTATCGATTATCTCCAACCCGGAGGCGCTGGCATCTTGGTTTGGACGATACATGACTGAAAGCAAGTACGAAGACTTATGCCCTTGGTCCCAGTCCACGCCGTCGTGCGAACTGAATGCAAATACCGTTAAGAGGCTAGTAAAAGAAAAAGCCTTTGAATTTTGCCCCGGAATTCGAACAGCTTACTTCCCGAAATCCCAAGAAACCGCCCTTTTATTCATTGATGGCAGAGAATTTCTTTGTCATATTGAACTTGCAAAGGCGCTTTCAAGTAATTTGCAATTCTCATCCGGCTCACTGCAAAAAATAGCCGAAATGGGAGATACTCAACAGCAAATTAATACCTATGCCTTACTTGAGCTGCTGATCGAAAAAGAGTTACTTCTCGTACAGTCGTAATCGTACTCCTCTAATTACGATCTACGGTTAACTTACACCAAATTGCCAACATAACTATGAACAGCTTTCTTTCGAAGAATGATATTTCTGTAGAAATCACGAATTGGGAAAAATCTGAATCTGAATTGTGCGCGATTCGGCGTGAAGTTTTTATCGAAGAGCAAGGTGTATCTGAGCAAGACGAACTTGATGGCAAAGATCATCTATACACCCAGGTGATTGTTCGCTCAAAAAACCACATTGAAGCCATTGGTTGCGCTCGGATTTCCCCAGAAGGAAAAATTGGTCGCGTTGCCATTGTCAAAAACTTCCGTGGATTAGGCGTCGGCCAAAAACTCATGGAGTTTTGCACCCAAGCAGTTTTGGAAAAGGGTCAAACACCCAAACTCGATGCACAAACAAGCGCAATTGGCTTTTACGAATCATTGGGATACGCCTGTGAAGGCGAAGTGTTTATGGATGCGAATATTCCCCATAAACACATGAAATTTGCGTTAGCGAGCTTCTTTGTCACTCAAGCAAACACCAATGAATCCTCTGAGACAAATTACTCTCCAGAACCTCAACCACTAAGACGCGCGCTAAAGTCAACCCAAGACTGCGAAGCCTCCCTGTTAAATTGTCTTGAGCAATCCCGCGCAGAGCTAATGATCACCTGCTCGACAGCCTTATTACGCCTTGTGTCGTCACACCAATTTCTTGAAGCGTTGAAAACAAAACTGCTTACTAACACCGACTCAGAAGTAAAAATCGTAATCGGTTCTTACGATTCAGGAGCTACACTGATACGAAGCCTTATTGATCTTTCGCGACGACTACCAAGCAAGTTGAAGCTCAAATGCTTAAATACCGATCAAAACGATTTCTCGGCGCTCATCATTACAAATGCGCAGAATTCGGTGGAAATTCATTTGGATGGTGAACAGCTCACCGGCATTCAAACTCGATTGAGTAATGCTAAAAAAGAGCTGCTAAGAGAAGAATTCTATCGCATTTGGGATGCGCGATCGTTCGCTCATCCAGACTTTAAAGAGTTGAACCTCTAACAATTAACGATCATCCACTTGATAATCGACACCAACTACATTGCCATTATAAACGAGATCTACCGACTCTAACGCAGCGCAAGCCCCCATTACAGGTCGTCCGTCCCGCAGCCGAAACTCAAAACCATGCAATGGGCATCGAATGTTGCCGTTTTCTAGAGTTCCATAGGTTAAAGGTACGTTTTGATGCGGGCAGTTATTTTTGAATCCGTAGATCTTGCCATCATACTGAATCAGTAAAACATCAAGATTATCAATTTTATGTGCGGCCATGTAGCCATCGTATAAGCGATGCAGCTTTTCTAATGGTTTAAACACAAGTACGCTCCGAAAGACTGACCACAAAATGGCTGAACACGCTAGAATCGCTCGCTGAATGATTCGAAGGGTGAAAAACGCCCAATACTAAATACTAGCAAACATTGTCATTAGCCTGAGCCTAACTATAATGCCAGCTTTTTTATTTCGAGCGAGTCAAAGTTGCTAACGACTGTAGAAATACCATATAGCCCTTCCGTAGAGCTTCTATTTGACCAAATTCAAACACTTCCAGGGGCAGTTTGGCTTGACAGTGGCTGGCCGCATTTTTCAAACGAGCGCTACGACATTCTCTCAGCGACACCGGTGTTCTCCGTCTCGCCAGATAACAACAACCAGGAGAAGTCCCCTTTCGAACATTTGCGCCAAGAGTTTTTGAAGATATCAACCATATCTTGTGAAGCCATCCAATTACCATTTACCCACGGCTTTATGGGCTATTTCAGTTACGAAGCAGGAATTGAACAACTCTCCGTAACAAACCATAAACCTTCGGTTTTAGGAATTCCTAAATACTTTTGGGCTTATTTTAATTACTCGTTTGTCTTCGATCACTACGAAAAGAAGGCATTTTTTTCGAAATTGGATTCGCTAGATGCGGGTATAGAAGACTCCATACGAAAATGCATCTCACAATATACCCAGAAACTGGCCAATAAGGTCGATGAAAAGATTAGTTCAACTGGCTTGCACTATGAAGACTATCCCTTTGAATTAGACGGTTTTGAAGCCCTCTGGAATTATGGCCAGTATCTCAACGCGTTTACGCAAGTAAAAAATCATATTACCGACGGAGATATATACCAAGCTAACCTTACACAAACTTTTACATCTAAGTTTAGAGGAAATTCTTATTGGGCTTATCGCAAATTACGAGAAATAATGCCCGCGCCTTACAGCTGCTACGGCAAGTTTGCAGGCGTAGAAATTTTAAGCTTTTCTCCAGAGACATTTCTAAAAAAAACCGGTGATTTTTATCTGACTAAACCCATTAAAGGCACGAGACCTCGGAGCACCGACCCGGATATCGACCTTCAAAATGCTCAAGAATTAAAATCGAGCGCCAAAGATCAAGCTGAAAACTTAATGATTGTAGACTTACTGCGCAACGATCTTTCAAAGAATGCTATTCGCAATTCTGTGATTGTGAATGAACTCTATTCGCTAAAAAGTTACGCCAATGTTCACCATTTAGAAAGTCTTATCAGCGCCCATATTACCAATGCACACGGGCTAGAAGTTTTCAAAGATTGCTTCCCTGGTGGATCAATCACCGGAGCACCCAAGAAAAGGGCCTGTGAAATAATTGCCGAATTAGAAGCAGCACCCAGAGAGCTTTATTGTGGCTCAATTGGCTACTTAAGCGCTTCCGGTGATTTTGATACCAATATTGCAATTCGAACCATTACCGGTTTTAACCAGACAATGTCTATCGCTGGAGGCGGCGGAATTGTCGCCGATTCGACGCCAGGTGCGGAATATTCGGAGTCGCTTACGAAAATTCAGCGTTTAATTGATGGATTAAACGACTTTATGCACAATACCAATAAATCTTAAAGAGAACATAAACGGCTTAACGATATTAAATAGGTTTGATATGAAAATAGTCATGGTAAAGAAGATCTTAGCTGACGGCTCACCTTGTAAAAAATGCGGTGAGGTTTTGGAAAAGCTCGAAAAAAGTGAATTAACTCATTTAATTGATGAAATAATCGTAGCCGATGAGCGCGACCCAGAAAGCGCGGGAATGCAGCTCGCTAAAGAACTGGATGTCGCAAGAGCGCCTTTTTTTGTGGTTTATAAAGACGGCAGTGAGCCGGAAGTGCATACAATTTATATTAAATTTGCAAAAGAAGTATTGGAGCCAATGAAGTCTTAAACTATTAATTTAGAAATGAAGTTGCTGAGAAACAATCAGCGCTCGGGGACTTAGACAATTATTGGAAAATTAAGAAGTAATCGCTAAAACTGACAAGGAGTGAAGTCCGTTTCACTCTTTTTTAGAAAGGCTAGTTGCTTATAAAAACTTCTCGATACATTAAATGTACGGAAGCTCTATATGCTCAAACAATTCATCAAGCTCAGCTTTTGACTGACGATTAAACGCCTCTTCAACTATATTTTTAGTCAAATGTGGCGCAAATAACTCGATAAATTCAAACATAAATCCACGCAAGAAGGTTCCACGACGGAATCCAAGCTTGGTAGTACTTGGCTGAAAGAGGTGTCGAGCATCAATGCAAACCAAGTCTGAATCTAATTCTGGATCATAAGCCATCGAAGCGATGATACCGATACCAAGACCTAAACGGACATAAGTTTTGATAACGTCTGCATCAGCAGCGGTGAATACAACTTTCGGTGCTAATCCGCGATCAATAAACGCTTCATCCAACTTAGAACGACCGGTGAAACCGAACACGTAGGTAACGATTGGATGTTTCGCCACATCTTCAAGCGTTAAATTAGAAACTTGAGTCAGTGGATGATCTTTGGGTACTACAATGCCACGGTTCCATTGATAACAAGGCATCATGACCAAATCACTAAACAGCTCTAATGCTTCAGTCGCGATGGCAAAATCAACGGTGCCATCAGCGGCCATCTCTGAAATTTGCATGGGCGTACCCTGATGCATATGCAGAGAGACCTCAGGATATTGATGAATAAAGTTACCAATAACCTTAGGTAGAGCATAACGCGCCTGAGTATGAGTTGTTGCTATAGAAAGACTTCCTTTCCTTTCGTTACTAAACTCTTGTGCAACTTGCTTAATCCCCTCAACTTTTCGGAGGATTTCCCCAGCCGTTTTTAAAATAGCTTCACCGGCAGGAGTTATGCGAGTTAAATGTTTACCGCTACGAGAAAAGACTTCGACGCCCAACTCATCCTCTAACAACCTGATTTGCTTACTAATTCCAGGTTGAGATGTATACAAGCTTTGCGCCGTTGCAGATACATTGAGATCATGATGAGCGACCTCCCAGATATATCTTAACTGCTGCAGTTTCATAAGCCCTCCCAAATGGCGGATTGATCTGCGTAAAGTTATGATTATAAAAATATAAACAAATATTCTTTTCCAGAATAGTTATTAACCTATATATTTGCCACCCCTGACAGAATTTTTACACAAATACTTCACATTCCTTCTAATTAGCTCAAAAAATGGAAATATTTCAATTCATATTAGCCGGCGCAGCGGTCGGATTAGCGATAGGCATAACCGGCGTTGGTGGTGGCTCTATTATGACACCATTATTGTTGCTTTTTGGATTTCCATTCAATGTTGCAATCGGTACAGACCTTTTATACGCGTCGATAACAAAAGCCAGTGGAGCTTGGGCACACAAACGCCAAGGCACTGTTAATTGGAAATTGGTGTTCTTATTGGCATCGGGCAGTATTCCTGCCTCAATCGCAACAACTTTCTTGCTTGATACCATATTCTCTAACGCATCTGAATACGAGCATCTTTTAACAACTAGCTTAGGAATTATGCTGATACTGACTTCAGCGGTACTTCTATTTAAAGGAAAACTCACAAACCAAGCTCAAACCAATACAGAGTATCAACGCTGGACCACCAAACACTCCACAACAGTTACAGTAATTGCCGGATTCCTACTCGGAGTATTTGTAACCTTATCATCAGTAGGTGCTGGGGCTTTTTGTGCCGCATTATTACTTGTGCTGTACCCACGTCTCAGTGCTGTTAAAGTTGTCGGAACTGATATTGCGCATGCTGTACCTCTAACTTTTATTGCAGGCCTAGGACATCTGGTATTTCTGGGCAACGTAGATTTTTATCTTTTGGGTTGCTTATTGATCGGATCAATCCCAGCCATACACTTGGGTACTAAAATCGGTGCGAAGCTTCCCAACAAAATTCTCCAACCTGTATTAGCGTCTATTTTACTGGGGCTTGGTATTAAGTTCGCCTTTTTCTAGCCTCTAAATAAAAACTTAATACTAAAGTCATTTCAGCAACAAAACTAAGTTAGGAGGGATTTTATTTATTACCCTCCTAATTTCAATTAGTTTTGGACTTTATGTTTAAAATAATATTTTTTTAGATCAGGCCGAAATTTTAAAAGCAGTCTCGCCAACGGGTTTTGTTATTTAAACTGCTCAGTCAGTAAATAAATACGCTTTAACAGTAATTTTTACCAGCAGTAAAATTTTTTAAATTTACTCGATAAAATTGTACGAACATAAGCATTAAGCGAATATTTTTCTTTTTCAACGAAACCACATTTCGATAAATGACGCTGCTATTTATACAAAATGAAAATCATTCCTAAAAGGAAACAATCCGTAGACGCCACCGGTATGAATAAAGACAATATCTTTAACGCCTTGATAACGTCCAGAATTAATATCATTTACTAAACCGTAAAATGCTTTCCCCGTATATACCGGATCTAAAACAATTCCCTCTAGCCGACAGATTTCTTTAATAAATGTATAAAGCTCGGGATAACCTTTTGCGTAACCTGGACCAATATAATCGTCAATTGTTTTGATTGTAACTGTGTTAACTGACACACCAAGATCATAAAGCGCATTGCACTGTTCGATATCTTTTCGTGCTTTTTTATTAAAATAATTGGCGTCATCACAAACGGCATATCCAATTGTCTGCGCTTCTACACCAAGTAAATGAGAGCCTAAACTTAAACCTGATTGGGTACCACCTGACCCAGTAGCGCAGACGATATACTCAGGATTAATACCGTGAAGCTCGAAATCGGCTTTTAGCTCTTTAACACACTCAACATAACCCCATATACCGACACCATCACTAGCTCCGGTTGGTATCGAATAAGAATGCTTTCCTTGAGTTTTTAACGTATTTTTTATTTCTACGAAAATATTCTCCAGATTTGAAAAGTACTCTTGTGGGCTGTAGAGGTGAATCTTGGCTCCGGCCAAATTATCAAGAAAATAATTGCCATCAATCTCTAAGGAATTTTCTTTTCTTAAAACCAAGTGAGCTTCCAAGCCTAATTGAGCACAAACAAGAGCTGTTGCTCGACAATGGTTAGACTGAATACCACCACAAGTTATTAACGCGCTAGATCCCTCCTTTAGCGCTCTAGCAACGATGTATTCGAGCTTCCTAACTTTATTTCCAGTTAAAAAACTTCCCGTAAAATCGTCCCTTTTCAACCAAATATTTGGACCACCGATTTTTTTGCTCAGTTTTTCGAGAAAGACCAACGGAGTTGGTGTATTGGCTAAATTTATTTTTTCTGGGAATTGATCGAACATGGAAAGATATCCATTATCTGATTTGAAAGAGTAATAAGCGTGATAGAAAGAAGGGAGCGGACTCCATGAGAATCCGCTAAAAACTAAGGAAATTAACCAGAAACTTTCTTGATTGTACCCTTAGGCAATACTGCGTGAACAAAGGCTCTTTGAAAGCGAAGTTGAACATTGTCTGCGGCTTCGACGGTAATATACTCCTCGTCTACCTTGACAATTTTAGCTAACAGGCCGCTACCCATAACAACCTCATCACCTTTACTTAAAGAAGAGATAAGATCTTTATGTTCTTTTTGACGTTTACGTTGAGGGCGGATGATGAATAAATACATCAACAAAAACATTCCGCCAAACATGGCCAAAGTTATAAATTGATTCGGCTCACCAGGTGCGGTTTGTGACTGCGCGAAGGCTGAAGGAAAGAAAAAGCTCATTAAAACGACTCACTAAATCTACATTATTAAAATGGAGCAGTAATGTAACTTTTCCTGAAAACCAAGGCAAATTGAAATACGGTATGGTTAATAAATAGGCTATAGAAGTGGGAACAACTCATGCTCTGAAACAGCCCGTCTTCTAACAATCACTAAAAGATAAGCTGCCAGACATCAGAAGTTTTATATGCAACTAGGCATAATCTCTGAATAACTTACGAAATGTACTCGGAGACAATCCAGTCCAACGCTTAAACGCGTTTGTAAAACTGGTACGATCAGAGAAATCTAATGCGGTAGATATGCTGTCAATACTCGCATTCTGCTCAATTAGGAAATCGATTGAGTAATGGAATCGAACCTTGTCTCGCAACTCGGCAAAGCTTATTTCTTGCTGCTGGAGACGACGTTGCAGAGTCCGTTTTGAAAGGCCAAGCTCTCCGGCAACATCACCAATCCCTAAAGGAGATTTACCAACTCGGGTTTTCAGAACTTCAACTACTTTACCTGCAACACCGTAGGCCTCAGGTAAACGTGCTTCAAGAAGATAGTCGTCAAAATGTTTAACTCCGGGAGTGGAAAAACTGTCTTCTTCAGACTTTTGCTCACGAAGTGAAGTTTGTTCTTCAATCATTTTGGCTACTCCTTTTGCCATCAAGCTAATGGATTCTAGATCTTCGATGTTGTATTTTCGGGATTTTTGTGTGGAGAAAAAACAAATCATCCCAAAGAATTCACCGTGAACAATAAGATTCTCGGTAATTAACTTTTGAACACTGCTTCCATTATAAGACACCTTGTGAGCGGCATTTGTGACAAATCTATCACTTTGAATGGGGCATGAACCTTCTGAATCGAGAACTGCAGAGATAAATGGGTCGTTAACTTGCATTAACTGCCCTTCGAACAAATTGGTGATGTCAGATTCACAGGCGATGATTCGGACAACCCCACCGATTCTTTGACCAATGAAACCGTTCTCACACTCAAACATTCTTGCACCGGCTTCAATATACGAACGCAGTAATGAACGTAGCGTTGAGGGTGGAAGCGTTAATAATTCAACAAAGCACCGCAACCGGTCTACAAAACTAGAAAAGTTATAGCGATCTAAGTCAACAAGAAGATCTGGAGAACTCAGTTCGATACCAGTATTTTTCAAAGGTACCCTCTCCCACCACGTTTAACTGCTAAGCACTGAAGCATTATAGACTGAAAAATAAACACATTTATTCTCTATTAGAAAAGTATGTGAGCAAGAGCAATCGCTATAAATTTTGTTGTATTTGACCCAAAAGCTAGACACAACCTTAATTAGATTCATGCTAATGATTATATCAATTCTAATTAAGGTCAATTTATTAGGATGAATATATCAAAAAGAGATAGTTATTAGCAGAGTGTTATTATAATTCATTTTATGAATATTAGATTTTTACAAATAGCTGCAACTTCAAACAGTTGATGCAAAATTAGGCGCCAACGCTTAAAACTAGAACCCATAAGATCATTTTTTATTGTGAAATAGATAATTTAACCATAGCTGTTTTTGATGTTTTTGCAGGACAAATGCATTTTAAAAATTGCATAACATTGAGGATAAAACCTCTAAATAATACCCGGTATTTGGGTATAAATTTATTTCGTTATTAATTAGAAAATCAGGATTAACAGGAATTTAAAAAGATTACTAAAAGTGGGTAATACCAATTTAGAAAATTATATTTGCTACAAAATTCACAAAATAAAATGGAGAAAACAGCGGAAGGGAGAACAAAAATTCTATTTAATGCTGATACTTACTCAAAAATAAGAACCAGCATCCTCAATGACTTTCAACAATAGATAAATAGCTATTGAAGTTGAGACAACACCTCTAACAGTACTTCGTGGTGGTTATTTGTTTTGAATTTATCCAATACTTTTACCAAACGACCTTCACTATCGATAATAAACGTAGTACGAACAATACCCATAAATTCTTTACCCATAAAATTTTTGAGCTGCCATACGCCATATTTTTCTGCAATCTGATGATCTTCATCGGCCAACAAATCAAAATTTAACGATTGCTTATCGGCAAATTTTTCCAATCGCGAAACAGGATCAGGGCTTAAGCCAAGCACCACAACATCTCGCGCTGCAAGTTCGGCTTGAATATCTCTAAGTCCACAAGCTTGGGTGGTACATCCCGGCGTTGATGCCTTTGGATAAAAATAAACCACAACCCATTTTTCGCCACGAAATTGTTTTAAAGAAACCTCTTCGCCTCGTTGATTCTGTAAGCTAAATACTGGGGCCAAATTACCGATTTTAGGATATGTCATCTTATTCTCTTTGTTCAAATTTCAATTCGATAACTCAATCGTAACAAACAAAAAAGGCCCAGCAAATGCTGAGCCTTTTTGAGAAGCTAATTAAGATAACTATTAAGGAAGTAAGTGAGCTACTGCATCACGCTCTTCTTTAAGTTCATCTTCAGTCGCTTTCATTTTCGCGACAGAGAACTCATTAAGTTCAACGCCTTGAACAATAGTCCAATCGCCATCTTTACATACACAAGGGAATGAGTAGATCAAACCTTTGTCGATGCCATAGCTACCATCGCTATAAACGCCCATAGAAACCCAATCGCCTTCTACAGAACCAAGAGCCCAATCGCGCATATGGAAAATTGCAGCGTTTGCAGCAGATGCAGCAGAAGAAGCACCACGAGCATCAATAATTGCTGCACCGCGTTTTTGTACGGTTGGGATAAAGTCGGCTTCATACCATGCTTGGTCGATCAAAGACATTGCATCGGTGCCGTCAACGGTGGTTTGGTGAATGTCTGGGTACTGAGTTGAAGAGTGGTTGCCCCAGATTACCAAGTTTTTAACATCGTTGATGGATTTGCCAGTTTTTTGAGCAAGCTGAGTTAGAGCACGGTTGTGATCTAGGCGCGTCATTGCGGTGAACTGACGCGGGTTAAGGTCTGGCGCATTACGTTGAGCAATTAAAGCGTTAGTGTTTGCTGGGTTACCAACAACAAGAACTTTAACGCCACGTGAAGCGTTGTCGTTTAACGCTTTGCCTTGAGCAGAGAAAATAGCAGCGTTTGCTTCAAGAAGATCTTTACGCTCCATACCTGGACCACGAGGACGAGCACCCACTAACAAAGCAAAATCTGCATCTTTAAATGCAACATTGGCATCGTCAGTGCATACCATACCGGCAAGTAATGGGAATGCACAGTCATCAAGCTCCATTGCAACGCCTTTAAGAGCGCCTAACGCTGGAGTAATTTCCAACATTTGTAAAATCACAGGTTGATCTGGACCAAGCATTTCCCCAGCTGCAATTCTAAATAAAAGTGAATAACTAATTTGGCCCGCTGCGCCGGTTACGGCAACACGTACTGGTGATTTCACTGTATTTCTCCATTCATGTTTTGAAGTTGACAACCGCTTGCGGCTGTTGAAGAGGTGCGCCAATTATAGGTATTTGGCGGTAATTTTCACCTGTAAAAGATTGGGCTTTATTCAATTTTGTTAGAATTGAACAAAATTTCACCCAAACCGATACTTTTCCTGCAATTTATCACATAGTTTCGGACTATATTGCTACTAAAGTCTAGAATAGGTATCGACCAATCTTTGGTATAAAACCTCCGAAAATACGCCATTAACGCACTCTTCTTGTTTTAATTCTTCCAAAATATCCTGTAGCCATTCATTATCTTCACGGCCTTTCCAAGTTTTTTGGTAACTGCCATCTTGGTATCCATTATCTTGGCGAAAACGATTCAATACGTTCTTACCAACATAGGTTCTATAGAGTTCAGCAAAATCGAGTTCTGCTAAATTCAGTAATTGAAGAAATAAACCAAAATTAAACGTTTTTTCAACCAAAACCTGCCCTGTAAATTTCTCAAGTAGAGTCTTAAAATCAGAGTCGATCGATTGGATAGTAGAAGCGTTCTGAAATTCATTCACAACATAGTCTGCTGCGGAATTTGTATCCGAATGTGATTCAAGCACCATGCTTAAACCAAAATGCCAGATATCAATCAGCTCTAACTGAACCTGCTTGATATCTGGAGTCTGTTTTTTCCACCATTTCCACCCGTAATGATCCAGCAATTCGGCACACTCCACCCAAACTGCACGGTACCATTCAAAACGTTGGTTACGCCAATCCTCATGAACTTTTGTATTGATCTGATTTTGTAAGTTGAGCATTTCTGCCACTTGGGTTTTATTCATGAACAGCAGGACCTAATAATTAAAGAAAATTTAACTTAAGGAACCTCTGATTAACTCATCAATGATTTAATCAGAGGTTCCTTAACGATTTACTAATAAACCTAAGAGCAAATTAAATATGAAATCGGACTGATCATAATGTCATCATAATTCCACAATTTGCTCATTAAAATGTAATAACTCAGTTTTAGAGTATTTCCAGCTTAGGGAAGAAACTGATGAAACTATTGCAAAACATTCATGCTTTTGATGTAGCAACCTTCGAACGTTGCCATAATTTTAAATATTACCGAAGCATTTCTAAAGCAAGTCGATGGGTTTCTAAATCCGCCGATGGCCAGCTTTATGCAATCGCGGCTATGTTTATGGCAGTCTATGGTTATGTCAACTTTTTACCAAAGGTATTTGCAGCCTTTGCTATAGAACGCTCGACCTACTACTTTTTGAAGAATCGATTCAAACGTAATCGCCCACCACAAGCCCTACCCAACTTTCAATCCCTTGTAATTCCATCAGACCAATTTAGCTTTCCTTCGGGGCACACGTCAGCAGCCTTTATGATGGCCCTTCTTTTAGGAAGCCTTTTTCCTGCCGTTTATTATCTGCTACTTTGCTGGGCCAGTACCGTTGGATTATCAAGAGTCATGCTCGGTGTGCATTTCCCAACAGATATTGTCGCTGGCGCATCACTAGGAAGTGCGTGCTCGCTACTTGTTCTTAACGCGTTTTAATGTAAATTTCCGCCAAAGTTTATCAATTGAAACTCTTTGGCCAGCTGGTTCTCGATTAACATTCAAAGAATGAATCGAAAACAACCACAGCGATAAAGTTCTCTTAAGTACAATATAAGGTTTATTGATGAAGATTCTCTACGGTGTGCAAGGCACCGGTAATGGGCACATCACCCGCGCCAGAGCGCTATCAGCAGCTTTTTCGAGTTTTCCAAACATTGAAGTAGATTATCTGTTCAGCGGACGTGATCGAAATAAATATTTCGATATGCAACCCTTCAATAATTGGCAATGTTTGGATGGTCTAACATTTGTTCATAAATCTGGAAAAATAGACCCTATTGCCACTGTTAAAAAAAATCGTATCCGTCAGTTAGTAAGAGATATTAAAACAATAAATCTTGACGACTATGATCTAATTCTAACGGATTTTGAGCCTATAACTGCATGGTCAGGCAAGCGTAACAACAAAACTGTTATTGGCGTCGGTCATCAATATGCATTTGATTTTAATATTCCCAAAAAAGGCGAAAACCTCTTCACCAAGGGAATTATGCGTAATTTTGCGCCCGCAAAAATTGGTTTAGGCCTCCATTGGCATCACTTTGGTTACCCGATTTTGCCCCCCATTGCAGACATTCCAAACTCAGATACACCCGTAGCCGAGAATAAAGTTTTGGTATATCTAGGTTTTGAAGATCAACAAAAAGTAATCGATACTCTCAGGCCTATTTCTGACTATGAGTTTTATTTTTACGGCGAATTTGACTCCATAATTGATGATGAAAACCTTCATTTAAGGCCACTGAGCCGAGAGGGATTTAAGTCCGATTTAAAGTCAGCTAATGCCGTAATTTGTAATGCTGGATTTGAATTAGTGAGTGAAGCGCTTGAGCTCGGTAAAAAAGTACTGGTTAAACCATTACACGGGCAAATGGAGCAGCTTTCTAACGCAGAAGCCTTAAAAGTTTTGGGCTTAGGAGGTGTTATGGAAAAGCTCAATACCGATGTAATCAGTAAGTGGTTAAGCAATCAACCTAATTTACAAATTAAATATCCAAACGTTGCGGCTAAAATCGTTGAGTGGATTTCTGAAGGTGAATGGACAGTAGAAACCAGAGCCACTCTGGCAAAATCTTTATGGGAGAGTGTTCAGTCACCTGATTTAGCGAACTTTGCCACTAGGTATTCATTGCAATTTTAGATTCGATACAATTATTTATTAGATTTTCTTAATACGTATTTGTTGGCTCAGGTTGTCTCGATTAAGCAGCCTTTGAGAAAAGACGTTTAAAATTTTCAGACGTTATCGAAGACAACTCTTCAAACGAAACACCTCTAAGTCCAGCGATGTACTCTGCCACCTCTTTTACATACTTAGGCTCGTTCTTTTTACCACGGTATGGAATTGGTGCTAGATAAGGAGAGTCGGTTTCAACCAACAAACGATCGAGGGGAATTTTTTTTACGACATCGCGTAAATCGTCAGCATTTTTGAAGGTAACAATCCCAGAAATCGAGATGTAATAATTCAGATCAATGGCTTTTGAAGCCATATCCCAAGTCTCTGTAAAACAATGCAATACGCCAGCACTCTCGAGATTACCATGAGCTTTAATTAAGTTAAGAGTATCTTCTTGCGCGCAACGCGTGTGTACCACAACAGGGATATTTTCTTGACCAGCAGCTTGCAGGTGAATAGCAAAGCTTTCCTGTTGTAGCGCTTTGGTTTCTGTGTCGTAGTAGTAATCTAAACCCGTTTCGCCAACAGCAACCACCTTGGGATGACGAGTCCACTGGATCAAATCTTCTACTGAAGCAACACCTGACTGCACGTCTAATGGATGAACACCGGTGGACGCCCAAATACTGTCGTATTGCTCTGCAATCGCTAAAACATCTGCTCTGTTTTGCAAGCTGATCGAAATGCACAGCATTTCAGTAATGCCGCGATCAATGGCAGCGGCAATGGCTTTCGATAAATCGCCGCCGTAAGGGGCTAGATTTAATCGATCAAGATGGCAGTGGGAATCAATTAACATGAGCTAAAACTATGAGGATAATTAAAAGTTTGAAAATAAGGCATTGCTTATTCAAAAAATAGCAACGATCTTATTATCTAAAAGAACAAGATCTGAAACAAATTAATTTATTAAAAGAAGGGAGTAACAGCAGTAACAAACTCAAACAGATCTCTAAACAGATTACATTGTGTGAGTCATTCGATCAGACTCTAAAGCGCCGGCTAAATAGGTTTCTATTTTTCGGTTAGCGGCGTCGTCTTGGTCATTAAACTGAAC
Source organism: Sessilibacter sp. MAH1 (assembly GCF_054658315.1). Taxonomy (NCBI): domain Bacteria; kingdom Pseudomonadati; phylum Pseudomonadota; class Gammaproteobacteria; order Cellvibrionales; family Cellvibrionaceae; genus Sessilibacter; species Sessilibacter sp. MAH1. The sequence goes on along the minus strand of NZ_BAAGIC010000002.1, from coordinate 180,558 downwards.
ACCAATTCCTGCTGCACGATTGCCTTGTGCACCTTTTGGCGTAATCCAGATGACTTTTCCAGCCACAGGTATTTTTTCGGGTTCATCCATTAAATTCAATAACATAAACACTTCATCACCCAAATTAAAGGGTTTTGGTGTTGGAATGAATAAGCCACCATTTTGTACGTAGGGCATGTACGCCGCGTAAAGAACTGCTTTATCTTTGATGGTTAGAGACAATATCCCGTTACGCGCACCACTACCCATATATATCTGCCAAGTTGTTGAATTCGAATCAATAAGCACTGAATGTAAACAAGCGCTTAAGAATATTAGATATTGTTAAAATGATCAAAATCTAATGTCAATCTTTTGAACTGGTATTGCTTTGCTCAACTATAGATCAATTTCTAACGGATAGGAAATTGACTCCGTCATTTGAACACTTATCGATTAACACCACATTGAGCATAAGAATAAAAAATCTCTTCAAGCGCCAATTGTTTATTAGGATTAGCCCCATTAGTAATTTGGTGAGAGAGACCTATAACAATGTCCCTCAAGCCATACATTTTTTGAAGCGACCATGTAAGACGAGGATCAACTTCATTCCCACCCAAAAAAACAGATCTGACTTTAGAGTCGAGATTATTAAGAAGACAGGTTAATACCGATTGCAAATCTTGCTTTTGTAATTGTGCTGCGGCTAGGAGCGGTGAAATCGCGCCGTCATATACCTGTGAAACCAAACTGACCATCTTTTTATGTTCGTCCAGTATCGTAACATCACAATATTCTAACGCTCGTAAAGGGGCGCCACCGGAAAATTCGAGCAACTCTAGAGCATTTAAATCAGTCATTGTTTCTAGCCAGCCAACACTTTCTTGTTCTGTCGGCATAGGCATGGACAATAATTGCGTTCGACTGCGAATAGTTGCAAGAACACCACTAAGTTGATGACTAAATAACAATAAATGAGAGTTAGATGTTGGTTCTTCTAATGTTTTGAGTAATGCATTGGCTGAGTTTAAATTTAAATTTTCTACCGGGCCAAGTATGGCGATTTTCTTGCCAAGCTGTTGAGCGGTTTTAGAGAAGAATTCATTTAATTCCCGTACTTGCTCGATTTTTATTGCCTTACCTTTTTCTTCAGGCATAACAAACTTTAAATCGGGGTGAGTCTGCGCCGCGTTTAACTGGCAACCCTTGCAAACACCGCACACACTTCCATTTTCAGAGTTGGTACACAAAAGGCGGTGCGCCAATGCAGTCACCAAGGCTTGTTTACCAATACCAGCTGGACCTGCAACCAGAATTGCGTGAACCAACTTATCGGATGCCATGCTCTTTTCCAGTTTTTGCCAGACGGCTTGATGCCATGGGTAGGGATAAGTTAACAATGATTCTGTTTCAGATTGAGCACTCATATTCACACAAAAACTTAAAAATACACGTGGATGCTTGTCGGATCGGTTAAAACCTATCAGTATTCGCCCGCCATTTAACGCGATAGCGTCATTAATTTCAAAAAACTTACGATTGCTCCCATGCCGCCAATAGAAATTGTTTTCCAAGATCCACACTTACTGGTGGTTAATAAACCAGCAAACTTGCTGACAGTACCTGGAAAAGGACCGGAAAAACAAGACTGTTTGATCAATAGAATGTTGAAAACTCACCCGAACAGCCGAGTTGTTCACCGACTTGATATGGCAACATCGGGTCTAGTTATATTGCCACAAAATCAAACGTCCTTAAGCAAGCTGGCTAGATCGTTTCAAGATCGAGAGATTCACAAAGAATACATTGCGGTGGTTGAAGGTTGTGTCGAATTAGAGCATGGATTTGTAGAGCAACCGCTTATCTGCGACTGGCCTAACCGACCCAAACAAATGATTCACAGTGACGGCAAACACGCCCTGACTGAATACCATCGATTAGAACAAAATAAAACCAAAAACCAAAGCCGACTGCTGCTAAAACCAGTAACGGGTCGCTCCCATCAATTGAGAGTGCACACAGAATTTTTAGGCCATCCTATTTTAGGCGACAGTCTTTATGGAACGGAATCCAGTAGAGCGCAAAGTGATAGATTGCTGCTGCATGCACAGCGCATTCAATTTAAACATCCGGTATATCCCGGTTGGATTACCCTTACCTGCCGTGCGCCGTTTTAAAGTTCGACTCCCTGTACCTTTTGAATTTATTTACAACGCTTCAAAAGCCGCCTCTGTTTTATCGAACGGTTTTATTTAACATGACTCACAGAAACCCAAGCAGCATTAAAAGCTTTTTGCTTTAGCGTGTAGTCTTGCCAAATAGGGTAAAAAGAGCGGTTTGGTTAATTGAATAATGGTAAATCCAACTAAGAGACCGCCGAGGTTTGCCAGTATGTCGAACCAATCGAAAGTCCGCCACGGCAAGACAAATTGAATGATCTCTACACCAACTGAGAAGATCCAAATTAAGCAGACGACCTTCCAAAACTCGCGCAACAAACCATACGCTAAAAATGCCGAAAAAACCGAAACACAATAACCAGCCGCGTGCATAAATAGATCGTTAATACTGGCGAGAGGCGTTCCTGCAACGTTAATCACACCAATGTATAGGTAGAATGCAATTAATACGAAAAATTGAGACCTTAGAAAAACAGCCAACAATATTTATACCCTCAAATCACTGACGGTTTTTTATCGAAAAGACAAGTTTGCAGGCAAGCTTTTACCGATTCTTGAACTTCTGGGAGCGATCGACCTGCATCGATAATTCGATAATACGATTCACTGACGGAGCGCTTCAAATACATGTCGCGCACACGCTCAAAGAACGCCATCTCTTGATTTTCGAAACGATCCAATGCGCCTCTTCCTCGAGCTCTTTCTGCACCAATGTTCACATCCAAATCAAACAACAAGGTTAAATCGGGCCGAAGCTCTCGCTGAACGAGTGATTCTAATGTTTGAATTCCATGAATAGACAGTCCTCTACCTGCCCCCTGATATGCGTAGGTAGCGTCGGTAAAGCGATCACACAACACCCATTGACCTTTTTCCAGTGCCGGTAGAATTACTCGGTTGAGATGTTGAGCTCTTGCGGCGAAAACCAGTAACAGCTCGGTCATTTCATCAACAGACTCTTCACGATTAGCAAGGAGCAATCCCCGAATTTCTTCGGCTAAAGGTGTGCCACCTGGCTCACGAGTCAGTATTAAATCGATGCCTTGCTCCGCTAAATAGCCTTTAGCAAATTGGATATTGGTTGATTTACCACCACCCTCACCGCCTTCGAAAGTGATGAATTTACCGCGCTTTGGCTGGAGTTCGGACATAAATGACTCAGTCACAAGTTTAAATACTCACTGTGATGAAGGACTGGATTGATAATTCTGGGCACGTTTTTCAATTTGATAGCGGCGCACGGCATCGTTATGCTCTTCTAATGTTTTAGAGAAATAATGACTGCCGTCGCCTTTCGCTACAAAATACAAATAATCTTCTTCAAGCGGCTGAAAAACGGCGTCTAAAGACTCTTTACCAACCAACGCGATCGGCGTAGGCGGTAAACCGCTAATGACATAGGTATTGTAGTCGGTGGCCTGGCGCAGATGAGTGCGAGTAAGATTACCTTGATAACTTTCACCCAAACCATAGATGACGGTAGGATCGGTCTGTAATCTCATTCCGCGACGTAATCGTTCGATAAAAACACCGGCAATTCTGGGTCGCTCACTTTTGACACCGGTCTCTTTCTCAACAATGGAGGCTAGAATAAGCCCTTCGTATGGCGAAGCCAATGGAAGGTTGTCAGCTCTTTTTTGCCAAGAATCATCCAGCTCGCGAATCATTCGTAGGTGGGCACGTTCTAAAATATCTAAATCGCTATCGCCGGATTGATACGAATAGGTATCGGCAAAAAACCACCCTTCTGGAAAGTTATTGTCTTTGGGCAGCTTAGCCAACAGCTCGGCAGATTTTATCGATGAAAGTGTTTGTACGAGCCTTTCTTGCTTATGGAGCTGTTCAAGTGCTTGGTTAATCGTCCAACCTTCAACCAAGGTGACCTGACGCACAACAACTTGGCCGAGAACCCACTTCTCAAGAAGTTGGTGCCAAGTCTCTGTATTCGAAATTTGGTACTCACCTGACTTAATACGAGTCAATCCCAGTCGAGAGGCATAAAACACTGCCGCCCGTTGCTTCCAACGAGGTTCACCACTAAGAAGTCTTTTGGAAATTTGAGTCAGGTTCTGACCACGTTCGATCACAAAGTCATCGAACGAGAGAGACAATGGGCTGTGAGCCCAAGTAACAAGAGATTGCCAAGCAAAAAAAATCGCACCTGCCCCAGTGATCGAAATCAATAATAGAGTGAGTGCGATTTTTTTAAGCATCTAAACGGTATCCAGAATCTCTGCCAATCAAAGCAAATTAATTGCGTAACATGGCTAAGATACAACGATCAGAGATTCTCGCAAGCATCTGGATCTCAAACTTTTCCAAATACTAAAGTACCGTTGGTTCCACCAAATCCAAAGGAGTTTGATAACGCTACACTGATTTCCGAAGATTGAGCTTCGTGAGGAACCAGATTTAGACCTTGAACTTCAGGCTCTGGATTGTCCAAGTTAATAGTAGGTGGAAGAACCTGATCTTTTAGGGCCAAAACGGTAAAAATGGCTTCAACAGCTCCAGCAGCACCGAGAAGGTGACCCGTCATCGACTTGGTAGAACTTATAGCTAACTTACTTTGGTGATCGCCAAACAAGGACTTCACACCACGAATTTCCGCCAAATCACCGATTGGTGTCGAAGTACCGTGAGCATTGATGTAATCAACCTGCTCAGGATTCATTTTGGCATCTCGGAGAGCGTTCTTCATTGCCAAGGCACCGCCGGCGCCATCTTCTGGAGGAGAAGTAATATGGTACGCATCGCCACTCATACCAAAGCCTAAAAGCTCGGCATAAATGGTCGCACCACGCGCCTTAGCATGTTCGTATTCTTCCAGTACAACAATCCCAGCACCATCACCCAAAACAAAACCATCACGGTTAATATCCCAAGGACGGCTGGCAAGCTCTGGAGCGTCGTTGCGAGTCGATAAGGCTCTAACTGCACTGAAACCAGCTAAACCCACGCGAGTCGTTGCCATTTCAGCACCACCAGCCAACATCACATCACATTCGTCGTGAATGATTGAACGCGCGGCTAAACCAATGGCGTGAGTTCCTGTAGTACAAGCTGTCACTACCGCCAAATTCGGACCTTTAAAACCGTATCGAATCGATAGGTTGCCCGAGATCATATTGGTGATAGAACCTGGAACGAAAAAAGGACTAACTCGCTTAGGACCTTTGTTTTCGATGGTTAATGTGACATTTTCAATGTCTTGAAGGCCACCAATGCCAGAACCAATTACAGCACCCATTCTCGGTGCAAGTTCTTCAGAGACTTCTAAACCAGAGTCTGACATCGCCTGAATGCCAGCTGCCATTCCATACTGAACAAAAGCGTCTATTTTTTTCGCTTCTTTGGGTGTCAAGTATGGATCAAGGTCAAGATTTTTGACCGAACAGCTAAACTGGGTGGTAAATGGAGAGATATCGAAGGTATCGATGGTTCTCGCACCACTCACACCATTTTTAATGTTCGTCCAAGACTCGGCGACGGTGTTGCCGACTGGACTAACCATGCCCAATCCGGTCACAACAACTCTTCTGCGGGTCACGATTGCCTCCCGAAAACAAAAACTCTAGCAAACATAGAAATTCCGAATTGATTTAAACATGTATTGCAATAATAAAGCTTTACCAATTCCGAAAAAATTTATAACGCATATAAAACAAAAGCCGCACTAAGTAGATAGTACGGCTTTAGCAACGATGTAACAATCGAGTAAAAATTACGCCAAGTTAGCGTTAATGTAGTCGATTGCTAATTGTACGGTGGTGATTTTCTCGGCTTCTTCATCAGGAATTTCGGTTTCGAATTCCTCTTCAAGAGCCATTACCAGCTCAACGGTATCAAGAGAATCGGCACCAAGGTCTTCTACGAAAGATGCTTCAGTTTTTACTTCTTCTTCTTTAACACCAAGTTGCTCGGCAACGATTTTCTTAACGCGTTCTTCAATGCTGCTCATAAGGTTTTTTAACTCCTAGTCGGTATAAATTCGGTTGAGCCGCCGTCCGTTTCCTGCGGTTACGACCTGTTATATTGTCGCGGCCAAACACGAGGCCGCATTGTACATGCATAACAATAAATTTGTGAATGCAAGATGTGAAAAAATTCTCGTTATTAAGCGCTAAAGACTAATAAAGTCCTTACGCCATATACATACCGCCGTTTACATGTAAAGTTTCGCCGGTAACGTATGCTGCGCCGTCGCTTACAAGAAAGTCGACCACAGAGGCAATTTCTTCTGGCTCACCCAAACGGGCAAGTGGAATAGCTGCCAACATAGGGGCTTTTTGCTCGTCGGTCAAAGCCCGTGTCATATCAGTATCAATAAATCCTGGGGCAACAGTATTCACCGTAATGCCACGAGAGCCAACTTCTTTTGCCAAAGAACGTGCAAAACCTGCTACGCCCGCTTTTGTAGCTGCATAGTTAGTCTGACCAGCGTTGCCCATCGAACCAACCACCGAAGCAACATTAACAATGCGTCCCCAGCGAGCTTTCATCATTGAACGCAAAACGCCCTTAGAAAGTCGGTACATTGAATTCAAGTTGGTGTTGATAACATCAAACCATTGATCATCGCTCATGCGCATTAACAAATTATCTTTGGTAATACCCGCGTTGTTGATCAATATTAAAGGCGCAGACCAATCTTTGCTTACAGACTCTAAGAACGCCTGTACCGATTCGGCATCACTTACATCAAGCACATAACCCTGACCAGAAATACCTTCTGCTTTTAAGTAGTCTGTGATAGCCGAGGCACCATTTTCACTGGTTGCAGTACCAATAACAGTTGCTCCAGACTTACCCAGCTTCTTGGCGATTGCTGCACCTATACCTCTCGATGCACCCGTTACTATCGCGACCTTACCTTCTAATGACATAAATTCTTCAACCTAATTGCGAGTAAACTTTCAAAACCAGGTATACACCCAGCTTTTAAAATTAAGCGTTGACGGCCTCAACCGCTTCTGAAATTGCATCAGGAGTCTCTGATTGGAAACACTGTATACTTTTATCAATGCGTTTGATCATGCCGCTAAGCACTTTACCAGGACCGCACTCAACGGCCTGTTGAACACCACTTGCCGATAAAGCTTTGACACAATCAACCCAGCGAACCGGTAAATATATCTGCTGAATCATTAAATTTTTGATCGACTCAGGATCACTTTCTTGCGCAGCGGAGACATTGTGAACAACTGGAATCTCTGGCGAATTGAAAGTAACTTGCTTTATCTCTTCAGCCAACTTTGTAGCAGCGGGCTTCATTAATATGGTATGGAAAGGAGCGCTTACGGCCAACGGCATGGCTTTTTTAGCACCAGATGCCTTACACGCCACTATGGCTCGGTCCACCGCTTCTTTATGCCCAGCTATTACAACTTGACCTGGAGCGTTATAGTTAACCGGAGCAACAAATTGATCTTCTGCAGCTGTCTCACAGGCCTTCATTACCGACTCATCATCAAGCCCTATAACAGCTGCCATAGCGCCAACACCCGCAGGTACGGCTTCTTGCATGTATTTGCCACGCAGCCTTACTAAATTAACTGCGTCTTCAAAACTAACCACACCAGCGCAAACTAGAGCCGACCACTCACCCAGACTGTGTCCAGATAAAAACGCCGGACGCGCCTCAGTGATGCTTGACCATACTCGCCAAGCGGCAACACTGGCCGTTAACAATAACGGCTGAGTAATTTCGGTCATGTTGATTTGCCCGGTCTCGTCATTTTGGGAAAGAGACCATAGATCGTAACCTAATACCGCCGACGCCTGCGCGAAGGTTTCTTTAACGATGGGATACTCACTGGCAAGCTCAGCCATCATACCCACAGATTGAGCACCTTGGCCGGGGAAAATAAATGCCAAGTTCGGCATAGTCATAAAAATTCTCTTTTATAATTAAATAGATACTTATCTATTTTCAGCTCAGCCAAATTAATGAAATACACAAAGAACTAACTGTCCTGAAAATAACGTTGACTGTCCTGAAAATAACGTTGAAGCCTGCTAGTGGTTTGCTTCTTGGCAAAATCCGAAGCCATTTCAATAGCAAACCGAAAACTCTGCGCGTCTGCGGACCCATGACTTTTTATCACCGCACCATTGAGGCCCAGAAAACAGGCGCCATTATAGCGAGCAGGGTCGAATTGTGTACGCCATTTTCGCAATAATGGCCGGGCAAATTGGCCAAGTGCACGACCATAAAAGCTAGATTTAAACGACGATTTCAATTGAGACAAAGCCAGCTTGGCAACACCTTCACTCACCTTAAGGGCAACGTTGCCGACAAATCCGTCGCAAACAATAACGTCAACCGTTCCGCTGTATATGGAATCGCCTTCAATATAACCAACATAGTTAATGTCCGGACACTCAGAGAGCAGCTCATTCGCTTGATGAATTAACTGATTCCCTTTTTGCTCTTCAGTACCAATATTCAGCAGCGCAACCTTAGGTGAAGCATTGTCATCGAGCAGTTTTGCCAAACCGCTGCCAAGACGAGCAAACTCTAGTAACTGATGAGGATCGGCTCGCACATTGGCGCCCAAATCGAGCATGTAACTGTGTTTATTTAAGGTTGGAATCGGCTTACATATCGCTGGCCTACGAAGACCTTCGTAAGTACCCAGAATATGATACCCAAGCGCCATTAATGCGGCAGTATTACCGGAACTGAGACAAATTTGGGCTCGTCCCTCAGCAACAGCGTTTAAGGCCCCGGCCATCGTTGAATCAGATCGATGTCTCAAAGCATATGCGGCACTTTCTGTCATCAATACAGAGCTGTTAGCTTTGATAACCTGGATATTGCTGGGAAGATTTTGATGATTAATATTCTCGGACGAGAAAATCAATAATGTATCGGAAGGATGTTCACTTGCATAATCTATACAAGCTGGAATTGTTGAGTGGAGACCTTGATCTCCACCCATCGCATCAATAGCGATAGTAATTGACGATATCAACTACTCTTCGTTACCCGTGCTAATTACTTTCTTGCCGCGGTAGAAACCGTCTACGCTCACATGGTGACGCAAGTGTTTTTCACCAGAAGTGCCGTCGATTGAAAGAGTTGGACCAGTTAAAGCATCATGAGAGCGACGCATGCCACGACGTGAACGGGTTTTTTTGTTTTGTTGAACTGCCATTTTTTAAGCTCCTAAAATTTTCGATTGAAGCTGGGGCGCCTTTAAAACAGACATTAGTCTGACTTACTCGACGAGCCCTTTAATTGCTCCAAAACGCTAAATGGATTAGTTTTTGGGATTTCTTTCGGTTTTTCACCAGAAGAAAACAAATTTTCTGGAATGCACTGATGTTCATGAAAAGGCGCTATTGGTACCTCAAGAAGAATTTCTTCTTCAATCAGTTCATATAGATCAGCACTTTCACTTTCAACAATCCAAGGATCTAGTGATTTCGGTAATTGTTTAGCGGCTTCTTGATCGCGAACTACCGCAATATTTACCGATGTATCTATCGGAAATATCATTGGCTCTAAACAACGTTGACAAGTCAGAGCAATTTCTGACTTGATCTCACCCTGAATCACAATATAACCGTGATCATCAATATCAAAAGCAAATGTTACTGTAATAACATCTGACTGATTATGTGCCAGCTCAGATAAGCGATCTAGGCTGTTGATAATAACATTACCTTCAATAAGAGCATCTTTTTGAGCCAGCTTTCTAGCATCAATAAAGCGTGGTATTGAATTTCGGATGGTGCGCTCATTCATAGGCGCGCAATTCTATGTATACTGCTGTTGACTGTCAAAAGAAATTCTTGCTTTTTAGGCACAAATCCATATTTAAAGAACATATAAAGACCTATTCCCCGTGAAAGTCCAATCAAAACCTACACTCGTTCTTGCCTCTACCTCAAAATATCGAGCTGAAATCTTGGCAAAACTCGGATTAGATTTTATCCAAGCAGCATCGAACATCGATGAACGTCTTATCGAACTGGAAGCACCAAGCTCACGAGCTTTGCGCTTGAGCGCCGAGAAAGCCACCTCGGTAAATTTACTGCTGTCGGGAGATCAGAGACCTGCACTTATTATAGGATCTGATCAAGTTGCACACATTGATGGAACAATTTTGCGAAAACCGGGAAGCTTTGATATTGCCTTTCAACAACTCAAGGCATCCAGCGGAAAATCTGTCAAATTTGAAACTGCCGTGTCGATTTTTTCAACCGAGAACCAGCAAACACATTCTATTCTCGAAGTCTGCACGGTCAATTTTAAAAACCTTTCCGATTCACAGATAGAGAATTATCTAACCAAAGAACAGCCATTCGATTGCTGTGGGAGCTTTAAGTCGGAAGGATTAGGAATAGCCCTTTTCGAATCCATCGAAATTGCCGACCCAAACACACTAGTAGGCTTGCCTTTGATCGCCCTATGCAAGCTGTTGAGCCAATACGGAATCGAGGTAATCTAGGTACAACACCTAACAACCCCCTACACACCTTAAAAAATCACAGTAACAAGTGAACATGCTACAAAGCCATTCAAACGATGACTCTGTAGCGCATGTCAAGATTAGTAGTTCAATTGAAAGTGCGATTCACTAGATACTTTAGAAGAAATGCCCTCTCCCACAGAAATGCCAAATTTCTCGACAAACTGTTCCAATGGGTTTTTCTGGACACTGTAATCAACAATATTCTCAACACCAACAACATCTCGAGCCACGGCTCCAGCGCTACCTAAACCATCCACCAGCCCTAGATCTTTAGCTTGCTCACCATTCCAAATTAAACCGGAAAACAAATCTGGGTTATTAGTATCAATTTTGTCACCGCGGCCTTTTTTAACCACAGAAATAAACTGATCGTGTGTATCCTTTAACACGCTGGTCCAAAAGTTAACCTCTGATTCATTCTCTGGTGAGAAAGGATCTAAAAAAGCCTTATGTTCACCGGCTGTGTATTGGCGCCGCTCAACACCTAATTTTTCCATTAGATCGACAAAACCAAAACCTGAAGCAACTACACCAATGGAACCGACCAAACTCGCTTTATCGGCATAGATCTCATCGGCGGCTGCGGCGATGTAATATGCACCTGAAGCACCGAGATCAGAAATCACGGCGTAAACTTTCTTATCAGGATAAAGACCTTTTAATCGGTATATTTCATCATTTATATAACCCGCCTGAACCGGACTACCTCCCGGACTGTTGATCGCCAAAATAATTGCCTTTGACTTATCAGATTCAAAGGCCTTTCTTAGCCCGGTAACAACCGTGTTGGCATTGGCGTCTGAGTCAGCAGCAATTACGCCATTTACACTCACCAAACCAACATGCTCCGACTGCCCCTCAATGGCACCCGAAAATTGGCCACCAGCACGCAATAGAAAAAGCACTGCAAAAATATAAACAAATACGAGTACTTTAAAAAAAATACCCCAGCGACGTGTACGTTTCTGCTCTTTATGAGTCTCCAGCAAAATCTTTTCGATGATCTGCCATTCTTTTGAGCTCATGTTATTCGAAGGATGATCTGACACTGTATCTCCTAAATAAAGACCGAGTTAATGCGTGAATTTATACGTGGTAAGTTGAGCTGAACCCGATAGACACTCAAAACAGGTGATTGGTTGCGATTTTGAAATAATTGGGTCAGCGTGCTATTTACCAAGCTCAACCCGCTGAATTGCGTGTAGTTTTAGGAGTATTGCCAATATAACAAATCAGGCAACGAGTCTGCGACGTAACTCAAATCGAATCTGTGCAAATTTTGCACGCAATGAGAACCATAAGACACAGCAATGCGATGCATATTGGCCGATTGCGCCATTTCCATATCAAAAGAGGTGTCTCCGACCATAACAGCATCTTTTGGTGTGAATCGAAGTTCATCCAACAATTCAAAAAGCATTTTAGGGTGTGGCTTTGATTCGGTTTCATCAGCACATCGAGAAGCGCTGAAAAAATGCTCAATACCACTCTCGGAAAGCGCACGATCAAGACCTTTGCGACTTTTTCCGGTTGCGATCGCAAGTGTGTGCCCTCGATCTACCAAAGTAGAAAGGGTTTCTTCAGCACCACAATATAACGTAAGTGGCGAATCATCAGTTAAAAACGCCGCCGAATACGCCGCCGCCATGCGCTCAACTAAATCGTCATCAGCACTTGGATACAGGGTAGAAATTGCATTGGTTAACGACAAACCAATGATGGATTTTACATCTTCATCACTGCACAAAGATTCGCCCACTTGGTGGGCCGCAAGGTGGACACAACGAACAATCTTGTCGAGGGAATCACACAGAGTCCCATCCCAATCAAATACAAACAACATAGAAGAAGCACTAAATTCATCAAGTAGAGAGAAATCCGATCAGCTTATTAGATCGAGTGTTTTGCGCAAATCTTCGGGAATAGGCGCTTCAACTGATATGAATTTACGACTTTCTGAAGAAGGGTCAGGGTTGGGTATTTCCAGTTTTTGGGCATGCAAAAACAGCCTTTTAAGACCTAATTTACGAAAACAGGCGTTAATTTCATCATTACCATACTTATCATCGCCTACCAACGCGTGTCCCAGATACTGGGCATGAACACGAATCTGATGAGTTCTGCCAGTAATTGGAACAGCCTCAATGAGCGAAAACTGCCCAACTCCAGATAAAACAAATTGCTGTAAGACCTGAATATTGGTTTGAGAACTTTTACCTTCTTCAGAAATTCGCACAAACTGTCCGTTCGATTTGTTTCCGACGCGCTCCAGAGGCGCATCACAAAATACGGATTTTTCTTTCCAGACACCCATGGTCAAAGCAAGATAACTTTTCTTAAATTCGGTTTTTGTTTTTAGATGTTCTTGCAAAAACTTAAGAGCACTTCGCTTTTTAGCAACCATTAGGCAACCGGAAGTCTCTTTATCGATACGATGAACCAACTCTAAGAAGCGACAATCTTTTCGTACCTCCCGCAACGCTTCAATTAATCCAGGTGATCCGGCGTCATCACCATGCACTGCTATACCGGCTGGTTTATTGATAACCAAAAAGTAAGCATCTTCATACAGTACTGCCTGTTCAAGATACTGAAACAAAGCCTGACTGATCGCCGTCTTTGGTTTCTCGGCCGCCACTCTGATAGGAGGAACGCGGACAACATCGCCTAATTCGAGCTTATACTCTGGTTTAACTCGCGATTTATTAACTCTTACCTCACCTTTCCTAAGAATTCTGTACAAACGCGACTTGGGAACACCTTTCAGTTTGGAGATTAAGAAATTATCAATTCGTTGACCATTATTTCCATCATCGATGGTAATCAGCTGGACTTTTTCATACTGAGTTTGCAACGCGAGTAGACTCCGTTATTGGGCGTTAGATTTTACGAAGTGTAATGGATTGACCAGAAACCCCCAAACGTAGCGCAGCTGCACAACATGAACAGCTCAATGTTTGGCCACAATAGTGGATTTTTTTGGACTTTATAATCGAATAACTTAAATGTTAAGTTGCCAACAGAGAGAATGCTTGATAAATTAATTTGTGGGTTTTTCAAAGAGTTCTGGGCAATTTAGGTTACATCAAACGCCAAGTCCTTCAACTTTGCAAAGCAATATAGCTGACAGAGACTCTAAACGACAGCAAGCTCTTCAAATGCACAAAATTTTGAATGCTTCTGATCTTTAGTGAAACTATTTCTCTGTGCGCTTTTTTGAATCAAAAAAGTAACAGTTATCTACCTTACCAAAGTGATTGCGTGCGCAAACTAATCTAACCCCACTCCAGAGATTCAACAAAATGGACTGCTATACTCAGTACCATTTAAGACTAATTTCTGGTAGCTCTTTATAAAAAGGAAAAAACCCATAAAAATCAGCGAATTAATGCCAAAAGCTAACGTTGATTACAAGGATTTAAACCGTAAAAAATCGTACAGAAAAAACCCAGTGGTCAATTATCGCTGGACTATTATTAATGTGTTGCACAGCTAATATTAAAAACTGTTAATAGTTTAATTGGTGAGCAACATTTTTGAGCGTGGCAACATGATTTAATTGAGGAAACTCAGGATTGTAAGAGTTTTGTCTGGGTAGCATTCATTTGCAAAGCCTATTAAAACTAAACTCTTAGGTAATGTTTTCATCAAAATGTAAACACGGCACTGACATAGAAATCATATTTAGAACAGATTAAGAAGTACGAAAAGACTAGAACAATTATTTAATAAATAGGCGTGGCAATAACAAAGTAATTCAGTGATATTTCGATAGAATTACGCTGAATTAATGAACACAGTGATTAGGTAGTTTTTTTAATTAGCTCCAAAACTAGTAGTTTTGGGAGCGCAGTTGCTAACAAAGTAGATATTGACGGCCTTCGGGTCAAAGATGGCTTACATATATTCTCAACATTAACAAAATTTAGCGCTTCAATTACCAGCGTCAATTAGTCCCAAAACCGCAAGGTTTGTGCTAAAGATTTAACAGACAGGCTGTTAAAAATTTTCAGGACTCTGATTAAAATGAGAATTTATTTACCATCGCCCTTGCATTACTGATTAAATATTAAGCAAAAATGCAACTGCACATAATTTATACCCTTATACATCAGCTAAAAATCATTGTGTAACTACTAAACTGCAAGCTCACCTCAAATTAAAAATTTGTGGACGGAAAGCACACAACGCAACAAGTAGAACAAGCCATATGACGCTTAAAATTAAACATGTACCGAATTCCAACTTGTTAAAGTCTCTTTTCAACCCGAGATAATCTCTTCGAAAACAAAAACTTATGATATTTATGTTTAGGCTGCATTAGCAGAGCTTTTGAAAACCTGAACTATGAGTCACCGAATTCGTCTTTTTTGCACAAGTACATAATGGCGGAAATGCTTGGTAACCCAAGCGAAACAACGGCAACTCTTACAGTCTTGAACCTTTATAAATCTTGTATCGAGCTTTTTTGATACGCGCCACGCCTAGTAACTTGAATTAGCTAGGTGAATTATGAAAAGAATGTTAATCAATGCCACTCAGCCCGAAGAGCTGCGTGTTGCACTTGTTGACGGTCAATGGCTTTACGATTTAGATATCGAAAATCGCACCCGCGAACAAAAGAAAGCCAATATCTACAAAGGCAAAATTACCCGCATCGAACCAAGCTTAGAAGCTGCGTTCGTTGACTATGGCGCAGAGCGCCATGGTTTCCTACCTCTTAAAGAAATTTCTCGCGAATACTTCATAAAACAACCTAAAGATATTGAAGGTCGTCTACGTATCAAAGACGTAGTTAAAGAAGGCATGGAGTTAATTGTTCAGGTTGATAAAGAAGAGCGCGGTAATAAAGGTGCTGCACTTACAACCTTCGTCAGTCTTGCAGGCCGTTATTTGGTTTTAATGCCAAACAACCCGCGTGCTGGCGGCATATCAAGACGCATAGACGGCGATGATCGCAGTGAATTAAAAGAAGCTTTAAGCGGTATCGATTTACCTCAGGGTATGGGCATTATCGTGCGTACCGCTGGTGTTGGCCGCAACGCCGAAGAGTTACAGTGGGATCTAGATGCTCTAGTACACCTTTGGACCAAAATTAAAGAAGCTTTTGAAACCGCTCAATCCCCTCTTCTGTTTAGAGAAAGCGATGTAGTTATTCGTGCGATTCGTGACTACCTACGCCCTGACATCAAAGAAGTTATCATTGATAACGAAGAAGCTTTCGAAAAGGCCTGCGGATTTGTTGATCAAATCATGCCCAATTATCGAAACAAGATTAAGCTCTATAATGAGCGTACCGCGTTATTCAGCCGCTTCCAAATCGAGAGCCAAATCCAAACTGCCTTCCAACGTGAAGTTAAACTACCTTCTGGTGGATCAATTGTAATTGACGTTACCGAAGCTCTAGTTTCTATCGACATCAACTCGGCGCGCGCGACTAAAGGCGGCGATATTGAAGAAACCGCTCTTCAAACCAACTTAGAAGCAGCTGATGAAATTGCTCGCCAATTGCGATTAAGGGACATTGGCGGCCTTCAAGTAATTGACTTTATCGACATGCAATCGTCGAAAAACCAGCGTGAAGTAGAAAACCGACTTCGCGATGCTCTATCGATGGATCGTGCACGTGTACAAACCTCACGAATCTCGCGCTTTGGTCTTCTAGAGATGTCTCGCCAGCGTTTGCGTCCGTCATTAGGTGAAACAACATCTAAAGTATGTCCGCGTTGCAGCGGTCAAGGAACCATTCTAAGTACCAAGCCATTGTCATTGTCTATCCTTCGCTTGATCGAAGAAGAAGCACAGAAAGACTTTAGCGCCGAAATTAGAGCTATCACTCCGGTAAGCGTCGGTACCTACCTATTAAACGAAAAGCGTAAATCCATTTCTGATATCGAAAAGCGCCATAACACTCGCATAGTGATTGTGCCAAATGAAGAAATGTTTACTCCGCATTTTGAAGTTCAACGATTAAGAGAAAATGACGAAGGCACTCTCGAAACGAGCTACAAAATTACCGTCACTCATGAAGAGCAGCCATCAGAATCGCAGTCTATTCTGCGCGAGGTAACTCCGGAGGTTCAAAAAGCCGCCGTCGAGCGTGTTGCTCCTCAAACTCCGGCGCCAGCACCAACGAAAGAACCCGGCCTGATTAGCAAACTATTAAAACTCATCAAACAGTTCTTTAGTGAAGACGAGAAACCTGAGACTCACAAAAAGTCAGTGGGCAAACATAATCGCCGTCGCCGCGAAGATGGTCAGTCACGTCCGCGAAGAAATAATCGTAATCGCGACGACAACAAAACTCCAAGCGATACCCGCACTGACAGTACTCGACGCCCGAAAAAAGCGGATCGTAATAACGAAGAAGTTTCTTCCAATCGCCAAACATCAATAGCGGAAGAAACAAAGAATCGAAGTAACGATACAGTACAAGATGATCGTCCCAATAAGCGCCCTGCCAACAAGCGTCCACGCCCTCAACAAAGACGCCGCGGCCGCCGTGAGCAAAATATTGGCGATGATCAAGTTCAAACAGCGATAGAAAGTAGCAACAACGCGACTGAAGAGTCTTTGAATCAACAGGTTTCCAACGCGATTGATTCTCAAGAAGTGATGATGAAACAGGTTCCAAGCGAAACGACTCCTGCGGCTGAAGCTCCTCGATCAGAGATCGATAAGCCAACAACCAAAGCTGATAGTCAGGTTGAAGTTGGCAGTGCTCCAGAAGCGAAAGAGCCTGAAGTCACCGAAACAACAGCAGAGATTGAGAAGATAGAGGCTCAAGAGTCAGAAGCAGTAGTTGAAGAAGCGAACAACCCAGAACCTTCTGCAAAAGCGGAGACCGCGGAAACACAAATCACTGAACCAGAAGAAGTGATGGCCTCTGAACAGGACAGTGCTAGCGCAGAAGACAGTGCTAGCGCAGAAAAAGTTGTTGACGCTCCAGACGAAGTCTCTGCGGTAACTACTGATGCTATCTCTACAGAAATACCTTCTGAAGAAATGGCTACAGATACATTAGAAGCTACTGACAAGAAAGCCGACGAAAAAGTACGTGAATACACTCGTGCCAGTAACGACCCTAGAGTTAATCCAAGAGTGGTAAGTACAGACAGTATTCAGTCATTAACCTGCGAAGTGCAATTATCTCAACCACTAGATACTGCTCAGCCTGCGCAGATCATCAGTAATCCGCGGGCACTTGCAAGACCACTTAATGATCCTAGAAGACAAAGAGAAGCGTAATTTGTCTTAGGTAGAACCTTTATAAGGCCTCCCATCTCACGATCGGAGGCCTTTTTTATACTCCGAGCGTGTCAAAAATTCACCACAGAATTCACTATTTCAGCAACTTGGATAAATAATTTACAAGATTACAATTTCTATAAAAAATAAAGGCTTAGGCTATTGCGTTAGTAGATACGCTATGTATAATGGCGCCTCTTCCGGTGGGGTGGCTGAGTGGTCGAAAGCGGCGGTCTTGAAAACCGTTGACTGTAACAGGTCCTAGGGTTCGAATCCCTACCCCACCGCCATTTTCCCCTTCTCTTTTAAAAGTTTTTATCACTTCGTTAAACTTCTAATAGGCTTTCAAATCTTTTAAGAAAACTCTCGAATAATCTAAGTTCAAATTAGTCTTTTCAAACAATAAGCTTTTAAACAACAAGTCCTTATATTTCGTTTTGAATGAAATCATTTTTGATGCATTAGAATTTATGAATCTAATAGCTTGTAATGAACTCACAGCAAGTTCATAACTCCAATTATCCGACAAGAAGAATTCAAAATACTTTCATTTAGCATTGATCTTCAAATGCACCAAATATATATTATAGTATTCAAACGAAACTTTAATTTAACGTATGAATCTTATAAACTTAAGTACGACAGCACCTCACTTTCTACTTCAATAAATTTATAACGAACGTTTTTGGGTGTGCAAAGTACTTGATTTTGACTAGAGCACCCTTATTATTAACCAACAAAATTACTTGGATTAATTGGAGAAACTCAATGCGAGATATATCAGCAACTCAATCTGCTGTTTTGCAAGCAGAACAGGTCAGCAAGGTATTGCGCAATACCTATACGTTGCTGGCTATGACTCTTCTTTTCAGCGCAGTAACCGCAGGTATTTCCATGGCTTTAGGCTTTGGTCGCGGTATTGGCTTAATCTGCTCTTTGGGCGCAATTGCATTAGTTTGGTTTGTACTACCGCGCACAGCAAATTCTAGCGCAGGTATTTGGACAGTGTTTGCGTTTACCGGTTTATTAGGTTTAGGTCTCGGACCAACCCTAAACGGTTATCTTGCTCTGTCTAATGGTGGCTCAATCATCATGCAAGCCTTAGGCGGAACCGCGATTGTATTCTTTGGTTTATCTGCCTACGTTTTAACTACTCGTAAAGACTTCAGCTTTATGGGCGGCTTCTTGATGATTGGCTTGATTGTCGCCATCGTTGGTAGCTTAGGTGTATTGGTAGCAAGCTTGTTCGGTGTTGACGTATCAATGGCTAGCCTTGCAATCAGCGGAATGGTGGTACTATTGATGTCAGGTTTCATTTTGTTCGATACCAGCCGCATCATTCACGGCGGTGAGACTAACTACATCATGGCAACCGTTGCCTTGTACCTAGACATCTACAACCTATTTACATCTCTACTTCACTTACTCGGCGCGTTAAACGACGACTAAGTAAAACGAAGCTAGATAATAAAAAATGCCCCAACTTTGGGGCATTTTTTTTGCGATCTCAACATTACATCAAACTCAAAACACTATAGACTTTGTCATCGATTGCATATTAATTCAGTACAAATTCACATGATTTTTTCTCTGGCCGTTTATAGCTCACCTTCCTCAACCATTTCCTACAGTGCTTGGCAGTTTGCAAAATCAATCCAGAACAGCGAGCATCAGTTGTATCGCGTCTTTTTTTACTTAGATGGCGTTTACAACGCAAACCAGTTAATGACTCCGCCCACGGATGAGTTGAATATGGCAAAACTTTGGAAAGAGCTAAACGCCGAGAAATCCAGCGATCTGTGCGTTTGTGTCGCCGCAGGAATTCGTCGAGGCGTGGTAGACAAAGCTGAAGCAGCAAGACACAACCTAAACGCTTTCAATTTAGCGGAAGGTTTTGAGATTGTCGGTCTTGGCCAACTGCTGGACGCATCTGTAAAATCGGATCGATTAGTAACCTTCGGCTAAATCATGCAACCTAAAAATCTCCTCTTTGTTATTCGTCACTCCTCTTATGGATTATTTCCCGGGCGCGAAATACTGGATGCCATTCTGGCCGCTTCTGCTTATGGTCAAAATATCCAAGTGCTGTTTATGGACGAAGGCATCTGGCAATTAAAGTCAGATCAACAAGCCAATCTTATTGCTCAAAAATCGGTAGAAAAAAATCTGGCCGCCTTTGAAATTTACGAAATCGAAGACTTATTTGTCTGCGAAAGATCTGCATTAGAACGAGGAATCAGTGTTGATGATATTTCCGTCGATGCACAATGGTTAAACACTGCAAGCATTCAAGCGCTTTTATCCAAACAAGATCAAATCCTGAGTTTTTAAAATGATCTTACACATAATCAATCGCTCGCCGTTTACAACCAACCATTTAAAAAACTGCCTAGAGGTCATATCGCCTGAAGACGCGCTATTATTTATGGACGATGGAGTCTACGCATTACAAGGTGGCCTTTTAAAAAATCTACCATTAAAAATTCACGCAATAGAAATGGATCTACAAGCACGTGGTTTAAATGGCTCAAATTCCAGTGCAACACTGATAAACTACGCACAAATGGTAGAATTAGTTGCTCAATACCCACTGTCTAAAACTTGGTTTTAAAACGCTCGGATACGCAGCTCAGCATGGCAGATTATTTAATTGTTAATGACCAGAAAATATCTCTCGACGAAATAGGCTTTTTGGCTAACGTAAATGAGTGGAATCACGACATTGCCAAAGCTTTCGCAGAATTAGAAGGTATAGAACTGACGGATGAACACTGGGAAGTGCTTAAAGTCTTACGTGACTTTTATGAAGCCTACGAAATTTCTCCCGCGATGCGGATACTAGTAAAAGAAGTGAAAAAGCAGTTAGGCAATGACAAAGGCAACAGCATTTATTTACTGAAATTGTTTCCAGAAAGTCCGGCCCGCAGGGCAAGCCGTATCGCTGGCTTACCAAAACCAACCAACTGCTTGTAATTAAGATTTATTTTTCCCAAACTTCTCCGTGAATCGTTACAACCAAATTACGAACCCCACCCAGATTACGGTGTTCGCATAAATAAATTCCCTGCCAGGTTCCCAAATTTAACTCCCCATTTGTGATTGCAACCGACACCGCATTGCCCAAAATACTGCTTTTAAAATGAGCAGGCAAATCGTCGCTGCCTTCTAAAGTATGTTCGTAGTATGCCTGATCTTCAGGAACTAAATGGTTAAAAAAATTTTCGAAATCCGATCGCACCGTTGGATCGGCGTTTTCGTTGATCGTCAGTGATGCGGATGTGTGCTTGATAAAAACATGCATTAAGCCGATTCTAAAAGAATGAACTTCTGGTACTTGTTTAAGTATTTCCCGGGTAACTAAATGAAAACCCCTAGGCCTAGGAGCAATAGTCACTTCTTTTTGAGTCCACATTTAGTTTCCCAGAATTAATAAATACATTTTTATTTAGCAGATTCGTGGTAATTGCTCGCCATTCAACCAGTCAACCATTCTACGACCACCGAACTGAGTAACCATTTGCACAAAATGGTGCTCATCGGCTAATACCTCACCAATAATAGCAGCATCTTGTCCTTTAGAATGAGATCTCATTACCTCTAACAGTAGATCAGCTTGCTCTGGGGGGCAAATGGCTAATAATTTACCTTCGTTAGCAACATATAATGGATCAAGTCCCAAAAACTCACAGGCCGCAGCCACTTGTGATTTAATGGCTATGTTTTTCTCATAAAGACAAATCCCAACCTCAGATTGTTGCGCAATTTCATTCAAGGTATTGGCAACACCGCCGCGAGTTGGATCACGTAAACAGCGAACATTCGGTACAGCTTCAATCATCACCCCAACCAAATCATGAAGGCTTTGAGTGTCACTGACGATTTCAGATTCGAACCCTAGGCTCTCTCGCTGAGATAAAATGGCAACTCCGTGATCACCAATACTGCCGGACAATAAAATCTTATCGCCGGGCTTAACAGAGCTGCCAGAGCACTCGACGCCATCAAAAACAACACCAACACCAGTTGTCGAAATAAACACACCGTCGCCTTTGCCTTTTTCAACAACCTTGGTATCACCAGTAACAATAGGAACGCCAGCTTCTTTTGCGGCGTTTGCCATGGAACGCACAATGCGCTGTAAATCAGCGAGAGGAAAGCCCTCCTCTAATATAAACCCGGCAGACAAATAAAGAGGCTTTGCGCCATTCATAGCAACGTCGTTGATTGTGCCGTGAACACTTAACGAACCTATATCGCCACCGGGAAAAAATAGTGGCGAAACAACATGGCTGTCGGTCGCCATAACCAAACGCCCTTTAACAGAAGGCAAAATTGCGCCGTCGTTACCTTGATTTAAAAAATCGTTTGAAAATTCCGCTGCAAATAACTCGGAAATTAACTGAGCCATGGCTCGACCACCACCACCGTGAACCATTTCCACCGTGCCGGATTTAAAATCTAAACGTTTCACCCATTCACCTCTACGGCATCAATAACATTTGCCGATGAATTTAAAAATCGACCATATTGATAATACGCGGCACAGGCGCCTTCAGAAGAAACCATGCAAGAACCGAGAGGATTATCCGGCGTACAAGGATTATCAAACAATTTACAATCATTGGGCTTTTTAACGCCACGCAAAATAGACGGACATTCACACGCTTTATTATCTTTGGGTACAGATTTCATACTTTCTGTATAAGCAGTAAATATTTCCTGGAATTTATTTTCAGCGTCGAACACTGCGTATTTTTCGCAAATTTTTAACGCACTTTTTTCAACAAAACCTAAGCCACGCCACTCAAAAGTATCTCGCAGCTCAAAAACATCATCGGTTATCGATTTAGCTTTTTGATTACCTTCCACCGTTACCGCACGCGTAAATTCGTTTTCAATCTCAGATTTACCGGCATTAAGCTGTTTAATTAGCATTAAAATCGCCTGTAATACATCCAAGGGTTCGAAACCAGCAATAACAACAGGTGTTCCATATTGTTTAGGAAAAATCTCGTAGGGTTTAGAGCCAATCAACGTACTTACGTGCGCAGGGCCAATAAAGCCATCCAGCTTTAGAGGCTCTTCTGCGTCACGAGTTGCTAAAATTGCGTGCATTGCAGCGGGTGTTAATACATGGTTACAAAAAACCGAGAAATTCTTTAAACCTAATTTTTGGGCTTGCTGAATCACCACCGCAGTTGGCGGCGTGGTGGTTTCAAAACCAATAGCAAAGAAAACGACTTCCTTATCGGGATTTTGTTGCGCAATTAATAGCGCATCTGCCGGTGAATACAGCATACGTACATCACAACCTTGTGCTTTTATCTTCAGCAAACTAGTACGGCCGCTTCCGGGCACGCGCAACATATCACCGTAGGTACATAAAATAACATTTTCAGACTTAGCCAACGCCATCGCCATGTCTAGGCGCGCCATAGGCAAGACACAAACCGGGCAACCGGGGCCGTGAATTAGTTCGACATTGCTCGGTAGTAAACCGGGTAAGCCGTAACGAAATATTGCGTGAGTATGACCTCCGCAAAATTCCATTAAATGATAATGTCTATTCGGGTTCGCCGCATTTTTTATGTCTTGCGCTAATTTTTTTGCAAGCTCGCCATCTCGGAATTCATCAACATATTTCATGGGTTTAGACCTACCAATCTCAAGAAGAAATTTCAGCGAACATAGCTAAGGTTTTTTCTGCTTCATCTTTATCCAGCTTTTTTAAAGCAAAACCAACATGCATAATCACAAAATCACCGACGGCCAAGTCTTCTACCAAAGAAACATTAATTTCTTTTTTTATGCCGTCGATACTGGCAACGGCCGTAGACTCATCTTTAATTGCTTCAATTTGTACTGGAATAGCTAAACACATAATCGCTGACCCACGATAGACTTACTGATTATTCATCACCTGCTCAGAACTCGATAACGATAGAACATAGTGTAACTGCCCTACCGAAATACCAGCGTCATTTACAGGTATACGATTCGATAAAACCAATTCGACATCAATAGTATTTAATTGCTGTTTTAACGCCGAATACAACAGTTGATTTTGAGCACAACCACCGCTAAAAATAACTCGCTTACTTATGTTTGAGTAGGTTTTACTCAAACGACTTAATGTATTTTCAATCGATTCAAACAATCGCGTCGATAATTGAATGTGAAAATCGAGCGCAATTTTCCCGATGATATCGCGATAACTTTCAAGATTATTAGATTTTTGAAGTGACAAAAGATCGTCTAAATAATTACTTAGAACACCACTCAAAGAAATTACGTGACTAGAGTTGATCTTAGTATTTTTATCTCTTAGCGATTTAATCGCATTTAAAGCAATCTCATTAAATGAATTGTTCTCGCAAGATAGATTTGCATTACCAGAAAAATTCCTGCGTAAATAATCCAAAGCTCGGGCTTCTAACAGCATAGCAGCCTCGCCTTCGTAAGATTGGGCGCTACACAAACCTAATAATCCGGCAACAGCGTCAAACCAACGCCCGGCACTGGTAGTAGGTGCACAATTAATATTAGCCGAAAGCATTTTCCACACTAAATCAACGGCACTAACACTTGGTCGCGGGCACTGACCAACATCGTAACTATGAAGCAGCGAATGAGCCTTATCGATACTTAAACCAGATTGATAACACCATGCTAACGTCATTCGCCAAGGTTCCTTAGAAGCCTTGTCGCCGCCGGGTTGTGCAATACGCTCAAGTTCGGCTTGCGGATAAAAATGATTGCCATCAATCAGTAATAATTCACCACCGCGTGAAGTTTCGTCCCAGCCAAACCCGTAACCATCCAAAGCAAAACCCAACACCGGATTACTTTTAGAAAACTCTGAAAACACGGAGTGAACATGGGATACATGATGCGGCACCTCGACAACAGGCACTTGATATTTTTCGGCTAATTCTAAGGCGTAAGCGCGACCAAAACCTTCGGGATGCAAATCACAAGCAATAACCGAAGGTGTAATTTGCATAATGTCCAATAAACGATCGCAGGCCGTTACCAATGCTTTGCAATTATCGGGATGATCAAGATCGCCCACGTGTTGTGATACACAAATTTCGTTACCGCGATTAATAGCTACCGTATTTTTTAGATAACTGCCAAGAGCAAGTACTGTCTGAGTATTTTTTGTTTTATTTGAAGATAAATGAGTGTTTTTTACATCGAGCTTAAGCGGCGAAAAACCTCTTGCGAGACGAATGGGAATATATTGATTGTCCCTTTTGACGAATACCGAATCGTCGCAACGCGTATGAATATCGCGATTGTGCAACACAAAAATATCGGCAATAGCACCTAATTTTTGAATCGCTTCAAGATTATCCGTAATTAAAGGCTCACCGCTTAAGTTTGCGCTGGTCATGACCAAACTTAAAGAACAGACTGTTTCTTGAAGTTTTTCAACGGAATAATAATCGTCGGTATTTTTATCGACCTCAGCCAAGCCCTGAAAATAACGCAAATAGGTCGCGAACAACAACCAGTGTAACGGTGATTGCGGCAACATTATGCCCAAGTGATTTAAGCCCGGAGCCAATAAACATGCCGTTTTACAGTCGGTATTATTGAACGGCAAAATCAATATCGGTGCAGATTTATCCGCTAAAAACTGCTCATCCGAAGCGTCAACATCTACCCAATAACGTGCTGATACAGAGTTCAAACACATAATCGCCAAGGGTTTAGATGGACGATTTTTTCGTAAACGCAGAGTCTCAATGGCTTTTGGATTATTAGCGTCACAGATTAAATGAAAGCCACCAACAGATTTAACGGCCAGAACTTCTCCCGCCAAAATACTTTTCACAATCGTTTTTAGCTGAGATAAATCGTCGGCGTTATTTGAGGAATTAAAAGCTCGGGTAATGGATTCTTGAGTTTTAAAACGTTCAAAATCATCTGTTTTTTTAATCGTTACTAATTTGGGTCCACACTGTGAACATGCATTCGGTTGTGCATGAAAACGTCGAGAATTAGGATCGACATATTCCTGATGACAAAGCTCGCACAACTGAAAACTCGCCATCGTGGTATTAGGTCGATCATAGGGTAATTTTTTAATGATCGTAAAACGTGGCCCACACTGAGTGCAGTTAATAAACGGATATAAATACCGGCGGTTGTTAGTATCTAATAATTCTTTTAAACACTCAGAACACGGTGCTGCATCGGCGACTATATTTAACGATAAATTCTCACAAGACTCGCTAACCGCTATCTCAAAACTCTTCAATTCGGTTATAGCAAGAGCATCGCTGCCGGCAAGATTTTCAGTAATAGAAATCGAATCTATTCTGGAAAGACTGGGCGCCCTATTTTTAAGCTGATCAATAAAACTAGAAAGCACGTTACTTTCGCAAGCAATCTCAATAATAACATCAGCGCCGCGATTAAAAACACGTCCACGAATATTAAACTGCTGTGCCAAACCATAAACGAATGGCCGAAAACCAACACCCTGAACCTGACCACAGACGATAATACGCGCGTATTTTTCTACACGTTGAGAGGTGACAAGTTCAGAGCGCATAACTTATGCCTTTGGCTCAAGACCGTAACGATCCAGTTTTGCTCTAAGGCCAACGCGCGATAAACCCAATTCATCTGCCGCACGGCTTTTATTCCATTTGTGGCGAATCATGGTTTCACGCAAGAGTTGTTTCTCTAGCATTTCTGTTTTGTCTTTAAGCGTACAACCTTCACTCCAACCTTGTTGACGACGAAGTAACGCTTCCAACAACGGTTCTGGTTCGTTATTGTCAGGTAGAACTCGCAACAAACGAGCACTCATTAATTCTGCCCCTAACACGTCAGAATCGGCCAAAACCAACATTCTACGAACTTCGTTTTGAAGTTCACGTACGTTACCGGGCCAATGATAAGCCGATAATGCTTCTAAAGCTTCTTCACTAAAACGTGTTGCCGATTTAGAAAAATTCTTGCTAGATTGAATTAAAAAATGCTCGGCCAACACAGGAACATCGACTTTTCGCTGCGCCAATGGCGGTAAGGTTAAGGTCATTTCAGCTAAACGAAAATACAAGTCTTCGCGAAAACGGCCTTCGGCAACTTCGGACTCAAGGTCACGGTTTGTCGCAGCGATTACGCGAACATTAACGGGACGACGCTTGTCATCTCCTACTCGGCGAACTTCTTTTTCTTGTAAAACCCGCAATAACATAACCTGAAAACTTGGTGAAATATCGCCAATTTCATCCAAAAATAAGGTACCGCCATTCGCTTGTTCAAACAGTCCTGCGTGATCATTCATGGCGCCGGTGAATGCACCTTTGCGGTGACCAAATAATTCCGACGCTAATAAGTCATCCGGCATTGCACCGCAGTTTTCAACAATAAAAGGTTGCTCTGCTCGAAGACTGTTGTAGTGCAGTGCTCGTGCAAATAATTCTTTACCGGTTCCAGATGGGCCGGTAACTAAAACAGAAACATCGTAAGGTGCTATTCTTTGTACCTGCTCGCACACTTTATTTAACGGGCTAAATTCGTTACGTACAATTTCGCTTAAAGCAAATTTCTTTTTGAGCTTTTCTTTTTTCTCTTTAATGCGAGATTCGGCTTGCTCGGCGGTTAAACGAATTTCGGTTGATAACAATTCATTTTCGTTTTCTAACTCAACCAAACGGCAGGAATTACGTAGCGCTAAAATTAAATGGTCGGGGTGCCAGGGCTTGGTAATGTATTGATAAATTCCGGCATCGTTTAAGCCGCGAATAATATCTTCAGAATCGGTATAACCGGATAAAATAAGACGTGCAGTTTGCGGCCATTGTTTGCGTACTTGAATTAAAAGTTCAACACCACTCATACCCGGCATACGTTGATCACAAACAACGGCTGAAATAGGTTGATGCTCTAAAATTTCGAGCGCTTCGTAGGCGCTGCTTGCACAAATTACATCAAACTCTTCGTCCAGTGTTCGCTCAAGTGCTTCTAATGAACGCTGCTCGTCGTCCACACATAATATGGTTGGTCGGCGATTGAGTGTATTCGCAGAAATTCGCTCTAGCTGAGTCATTTTAATTTACCTTTAATTATTAATATGTTGACTCGCAGCCAAAAGGTTAACCGCTTTAGATCTACCTTTTGCGAGGAACGAAATGGAATAAGAACAATTTATCAAAAGCATAACCATGAAATACTAATTTAAAGCAGCGACTCTAAAGCGTTTACTTGCGCCTTTAAGGCATCAATTCTAGACTGAATTGCAGCGCTACGCTTAGATTCTAGCCAATTCAACCACGCTGCCATACCTTCTTTTGACTTGGCCGAACATTCAATAATTTCAATATTTGGATTAACTCGTCGAGCATA
Source organism: Sessilibacter sp. MAH1 (assembly GCF_054658315.1). Taxonomy (NCBI): domain Bacteria; kingdom Pseudomonadati; phylum Pseudomonadota; class Gammaproteobacteria; order Cellvibrionales; family Cellvibrionaceae; genus Sessilibacter; species Sessilibacter sp. MAH1. The sequence continues at coordinate 152,300 of NZ_BAAGIC010000002.1, read as the reverse complement.
TTCAATGCAAGCAGCAACATCAAAATCTAAATATGGTAGTAAATCAATTTTATTTAAAATCATTAAATCAGAGGCATAAAACATATCGGGATATTTTAGCGGTTTATCTTCGCCTTCTGTAACCGAGAGAATAGCAACTTTGTGCGCTTCGCCTAAATCAAACGCTGCCGGGCAAACCAAATTACCAACGTTTTCAATAAATAAAATACCGCCTTCAAGATTACCTAAATGATCCAGAGCATGGCCAACCATGTGTGCATCTAAATGACAGCCTTTCCCGGTATTAACTTGAATAGCTTTGGCACCGGTTTCACGAATTCTGTCAGCGTCGTTAGTGGTTTGTTGGTCACCTTCAATAACAGCCACATTGTTTGAATCCAATAGCTTTATGGTCTCGGTTAATAATGTGGTTTTACCAGAACCTGGGCTTGAAACTAAATTCAGCGCTAAGAGATTTTGTCGAGCAAAACGCTCACGATTGACATGGGCGTAGCGATCATTTTTGCCCAAAATATCTTGCTCAATTTGAACCATACGTGCTTGCGATAAACCCGGTGCATGTGCGTGCGCAGGCCCTTTACCATAATGCAGATCACCCGTTGCAGTTCCGCTTGGCGAAAATGCGTGCTCAGCATCGTGCTTATGATGGTGATGATCGTGGCTGTAGTTATGACTATGGTCATGATTGTATCCGTGATCATGATGATGACTGTGCGCGTGATGATGGTCGTGATCGTGAGAATGAGCTGTATTTTCTACAGGATTTTCAATGGTAACTTCACCTTCACTGCATCCGCAAACTGTACACATATTACTCGACCTCAAGTTCTTTTATTCGTAGTTCGTCACCACCGGTGACTTGAATTTGATAGCTGCCGCAATTTGGGCAAGCATCAAATCGTTCTTTAATCGTTACGGTTTGATTGCACCCAAGGCACCAGCCCTGCCCTTGGGTTTCGATAATTTCTAAGCGTGCACCTTCGGCTAAAGTGGATTTGCATACGGCATCAAAACAAAATCGTAAGGATTCGCTCTCTATCATTGCCAGCGGGCCAATCTCTAACCAAAGCGCTTTTACCTTGGTAAATGCCTGCGTTTTAGCTTGCTCTTCTAAAACTTGGATAACACCTTCGGCTACCGACATTTCATGCATACATCACCTGAACTTCATAATCTAAACAGGGATCAATGGCTTTAATTAACCACGATGCTACCTCTTTAATTTTCTGATAACGACGTTCGTCATCCATATCTTGCTCGTTTTGTGTTGTATTTAAAGATACCTTTTTTAGCAAGGTATTTAATAAACCAACGCTACCGTTTGGGAAATTAAAATCTGTTGGGGCGCATATTTTCCAATTTAAAGGATTGCTGTTTTCTTCAAATTCAATTTGATGTAACAACCACCCGCGAGAGGTATATACCCAAGCCTGACGAACAGCCGTTACAAACGTTTTATCAGATTCGTCGTTGTGCGGGTGGCTAACTCTGCTAATAACTAAATTTTCCAACTCGCGAGAAGCGTAGTTTTCAGTTGATTTTGAGGCTTCGTTATTAATGAGCCGCTCGAATAAATCGCTTGCGATTGCAGTACTTTTTTCTAATAAACCCACCGCAATATTAACCAAAACCTGCGCACCCAAGGGTTCTAGTGTATTTAATAAAGCAGCTGCGCCGCCGGTAACCACCGCGCCTGATTCTAAAGTCGATTTAGATAATATGTCATCTTCTGGTAAAGTGGACATTAAATAATCCAACGACGAAAACCGAGTTTTTAAGCATTCATCAAGTTTAAAGCTTACTGCGCCAAAGGTTTGTTCTAGCGTTTGTTTTAAGTTAGTTTGCCATACAAAAAAATTGCAGCTGCATGCCAAGCTCGTTTCGCTATTTATTTCTGTTTGACCATTTACTTCTGTTTGACCGTCATCATTGACCCCGTGCAAATCGGGATGCATTAAGATTTTTGTCAACCACAACTGCTCTAATTTTTTTGCCGAAAGAATTATTTTTTCACTAAGATTGTGTAAATTGCCGGTTGAATTTTCACTTTCAGACAGCAATTTTTTTTCTGACTTTTCTAGCAACAGCAATAATTCGGTAATATTTTTTAAAAAACTCTGCAAATGGGTTTGTTTAATAGGAAACAACCAAATTTGATGCAACCTTAAAACGTATTCTCGAAGGTTCTCCAATCCAATTCGCGCGCTAAATACCTGTTTTTGTGTTGGTGAAAATTCGTCATTGTCTAGATTTGACGCGTACATTCCGGCCACGCTATGCGCATTGCCGCAAATCGAAAATAACATGGGCAAAACGGAGCAAGCTTCTTTAGGATTTTGCTTAATTAATTGCGCGGTAAGCTTCTCGACAGGCCGAGACAAAGACGTTACAACATCCGTAACTCGGTTTGATTCTAAGTAAACGCTTACGTTTAGCTTACCAATGTCCAATTAAAATATCCTAAGGTTTATAAATACAGTCTTTAAATTAATGCATAATCGCATCTATTTAACAGCCGGAATAAATTTTCTAAAAAACTGCCGTCTAGACAGTTGATCCGATTGTCGAGTATCTGCTTGCTTCACCTGCTCATTCGTGGTGATCGCGCCGTCCTTATCACTGGATACAACTGCGTCCGTGTCATTTGTTTGCTCGGAGGTGTTTTTTACCTCTGGCGTTAACAGCAATTCCAAACTTTGCTTGGCAAAGTCTTGGGCATGAGCCATGGTTTCAAACTGATGCATCATAGAAATTAGCGAGGCACTTGCAAAAGCGCCAAAGCCAATATCTGGCGCAACCGTAAATTCAAACTCGCTGCCTGCGATATCTATCAACCAAGTACTACCAACGGCCGGTAAAAAATTCGACACATTTTCTGCTACAGGAATAACAACGACATTCATACACCAAGGTGTAATTAACACCGCCATAAATAACGGCACGCTTTGAAGCTCCGCTTTTAAATGACGACTATCAATTTGCTGTAAGGCTACTACATCAACCGATAATTGATCGTTGTATAACGGCATATCAGATATTCTTTCTGCAACCGATGCGTAGCAATTACGAATATTATTGTCTAAAACACACACGTGATCCAAAACCGTTACAGAAGAATTTGTCATTGTTAATACCATTAGGGAGAAACAATCATAAATTGATCTTTATCACCTTCGCATTGAGGACAGCACCAATGTGCAGGCAATTTTGAAAATGGTGTTCCGGCAGCAACCTGAGCAACTTCGTCACCTAATTCTGGATCGTATTGATACCAACATATTTTGCATTCCAAAATGGTGGCATCACTTAACTGGCTGGCATCGCCCAAATAACTGCCTTCAAAACCTTTACTCGGATTTGCGGCGTCATCTGCTGGTGGTAAATTTTCAGAGTCGCTATTCATAACCATTACTTTAATTGTGGCCCTAATTAATAAAAGGAAACCCTGATTAACCTAGAGTTTCTTGCGACACAAGGATGTGTCGCCAATTTCAAGAACAGTAAGTAATTGAAATTGTGAAGACGCTGGAAATCGCATTGTCAATTTCTATCCTCTGGTTAAATCATGGATGAGTTAGTCAGAGGCTCCAAAAAGCTGCCTACGCGTTAAATCAATGCTTCGTGAATTTCTCGCAAACGTTCTGCGGAATCTTCAATATCTTCGATTGCCGCGCAGGCAACTTGCGGCACACCAATCACTTCTAAGGTATCCAAAATCAGTTGATCGGTAGAGTTAAAATATTGTACTCGCCACACACCTGCCACTAGCGTGCTGGTAATACGGCAGTTGCCGTAACCGCGCGATAAAATACTGACCTTACCGTGGCCCAAGCGCTCGTATAAAAATAAATGATCTTCTGGCGAAAATGGCAATAACGACAAGTTCACAACATGTGGCTGCGAACGTGGATTTTGTTGATGCTCACCGGCTTTATCGAGCAATTCAAAAATAACCGGGCCAGCATTTAAGGTATCTTTAGGTAATTCGTCGGAATTAAAATGTAAGTCACCAAGATCTTTTTCTGCACGTATCTGTACATCAGAAGGAATAGCGCCAACCTCCAACCACTGGCTGACGATTTCGTTGTTGGCGTTAACTTTTTGCAACCACCAAACACCCGCTAAAATGGTTTCTTGAATGCGAATTTTTTCGTGATCTTTATCCGCAGCAAGCATCGCAGCTACTTCACCATCACCAAGAGTTTGGTACAACAGAGATAATTCTTTTGAATTTAATTCTTCTAAAGAAATATAAGAAGACTCATCCAATAATTTAAGTTGCGACTTTAAATCCAACGCTTTTTGCAGATTTTCTAAAACCGCCAGCACCGCCGGATGATCAGACATCTCTTCCGGCTCAGGCAGTACTGGCATATCAAAAGAGTCCATCTCTTTTGGCATGGTTAGATAATTTAAAACCTGCTCTTCAACTCTAGAGCCCGGCCCAATAATTCCGCCGCCAACATTAATACCTAAGGATTCGGCTTCACTTTGTGGGTTGGATAAATCAACCAGTGGAATATCACCTTTCATTTATTTTCTCCTGTTCATTCACACGGCTGATTTATTTACGCAAGTACTTTGGGTGTTCTGGATAAAATTTCCGGTACCGAAACCATGTAATCGTCCCAGTCGCGAATACGGGCGATGCTGCCTAAAAAGCCAGTGCCTTTACAAAATACCAAGGCAGGCCACTGTAAAAAATTAAAACGCTCTTGCAGCTCTTTTTCGCTATCACGGCTAATTACGGCGGCTTTTAACATTGGAAAGGTTGCAACTAGCTCGGGTAACACTACGGCAACGTCTGGGGTTTCTTTTTGCTTGGTGGCATCTTCGGTGAAAAATAGCACCGAGTATTCATTGGCAGCCAAAAATGCCTCTAACGTGTCGGTGGTAAGCATTGGATAAGAAAACTCGTTGGTGAGTCTTTCTATTAATGGATGAGTCATTTATTTTCCTTGAAGTTTCTCTACCGACTTTTAATGCACAGTCAGCTGCCTTGTTATTTATGATATTTAAAATGCTGTTATTTTTTTAAGAGCGCCTGTAAATGCGCAGGTAATTGGGGCTCGCGGTTTAAGTCTTCAAAAAGATGATCAAATGCCGAGCTATCGCCACGATCAACCATCATTAACGCCGATAACGCTTTACCCACTTGATCTGCTCGCTCGGGAGAAATAATTTCGCGCGCAGCGTTTAAAAATACCAACAACCACTGTCCCGGTTGCAGAGACTCAACCAACGAAGCATCCACCAACTGTTCTTTACTGGAATCGTCGGTTTCGCCGTAGCGTAAGCACATCACTCGATTGCCATCGACCGAAACCACCTGCATAGGAATGCCGATACACATACTCAGGCGTCCTTGTTATCAACCGGAATAAAGCGCGCATCACCGTAGCGATAGGCTTGTGACTCGGCTGGCCGACCAGACTCGTAAATCTCCATAGACAATTGATCTGGAGACAAACTTTCAACCGTTAAATCCGCCGATTTTGGCTCTAGGAAAACATCACGCTCGGCAAGGTAGGTTTTAGCAATTTCAACACAGGGTTCGATTTGTGCGCGTACCACATCGCGTAAGCTGCCACCAAAATCTTCAAGGGCCTCTGGCTGGCAGCCAATCAAAATCAACTCTGCCGGATAACTTCCGGTGAACGCCGCCGTAGACAACACCTCTTGGAACCCGGTTTGATGCAGGCTCATTTTCTTCGCCCCCATAAATTTAGGAACATCATCATCGCGAATAACCTTCACGGTTCCGGGTTCTAGGCCGTAATCGATGGCATCAAAAACCACTAACACATCGCACTCTTGAACAAACTGAACCAAGTACAAACCTTGGGTGCCGCCGTCTAAAACGGTAACGTTTTCAGGCCACGAATAGCGTTGATTAATATGCTCCACACAACGCACGCCAAACCCCTCGTCCGCCCAAAGCAAATTGCCAATCCCTAAAATTAAAACTTTCTTTTGCATTGTCTGTTTTCCGTGGTCTGCCACTGAACGTGCGTTCTTGTTCCTTAATGCTTTGGTGATTCGAAACCTAAAAAACCAAGCCAAGCACCTGTCAGGAGTATTTGACACTGATCAAAACAAGAGATATGCCAATTCGTGATTAGGTACCAAAAGCTCGTAACACCAAGGGTTACATCAATGTCGCGATAAACTACAACCGAAAAACAATAAAGCTCTGATACAAAAACCGAAAAAATAGGAAAGAAACTTTCCACCATTAAATTTAAGCAAATTAGCGTAAAAATAACAGCGCTCATTACCTATCGATGACCAAGGATAAAAGCATCAAATCAGCAGATAGATAGGCTGGCCTCCCGTTAAGGAAACTCACCTGAAAGATTTACTTTGAATTAACTTCTTGAGGATTAGTGGAAAGTTTCTTTTCACTTTTAAGCGCATGATACAGCTCCCACAAAAGCTGCTTTTCCAGCCAAAACATTGGCGTGGTATCGAACTGCTCGGCAAGCTTAATGGAAGTATCGGGACTGATTGCGCGAGAGCCATTGACGATTTCGTTGACGCGACGCCGAGAAATTCCCATGCGTCGAGCCAAATCGCTTTGGCTAATTTTAAGCGGAGCCAGATAACACCGCTGGAGAAACTCCCCAGGGTGTTCTGGCTTTTTAAGATAAAATCGAGCCCCACCTCTACAGCAGGCGTGGTGGGCAGGAAGCATGCTAGAAGTAGAGCTCGAAACTGGTACTGCGGAGTGTTCTGTATCACTCATAGGTATAAACGGTCTATTTAGTCGGGCTTGTCATCCTTGAACATTCGCCAGCCACCAACCATTGTTGAGATCAACGATTGACGCGACATAATGTCTTCGCGAACAGCCACATATACATGGGTCATTACAAATACAATAATCAACCACATGCCTAAATGATGCCAAGTGTGAACATCTTGGCTTTGACCAAAGAGCGGAATCACCCAACCAAATACGGTATCGGCCCAACTGCCAGCGCCCGTCCCTTCTCCATACAATGCAAATCCGGTGATGATCATAAAGATCATTCCCAGCACAAACATGAAGAACATGGCAGCCTGACCCAACGGGTTATGGCCGATGTATTTTTTCGGCGTTTTCTCTAAGAAAAAATACCAACGCAATTCATGGATCACACCCGCCCACCAAGATGCGCGGAAAATCGGAACCAAGAACAGCTCGCGAGAGTGATGATTACCCACAATAGCCCAGTAAATTCGGCCTAAAAACGCAATACCCACAATGTAACCTGCGGCGAAATGCGCAAAGCGAATGTAGCCCATCAAATAATTATCGATGGCCTCACCCGGCTGCGTTGGTAATGGCGCACCAATAAAATAACCGGTGACGCTCAACACAATAATGCAAAGCACCGTTACCCAGTGCCAAAGTCGCAACGGCGCCTCATAGACATAAACCGCCGTTTGACGTCGAACCTTCTCAGGACCATGTTCAGTAGATGCAGACACATCACTGGCAGGAACGTGATCAGCGCTCGTTTCGATAGTTTGATCTGACATGATTTTCTCCATCCGAGCAAACAGAGGCGGCAAGCACCACCTCTATTTGGGTAATCAACGGATTTTCACTCGTGACATTTCTTGACCATCTTCTGACATCACGTGAGTTGAGCACGCAAGACATGGGTCAAAGCTGTGGAGTGTACGCAAGATTTCGACAGGCTCTTCTGGGCGCTCCATTGGCGTGTTCAACAACGACGCTTCAAACGCTCCGATATTACCGTCGCTATCGCGTGGAGAACCGTTCCAAGTGGTAGGCACAACTGCTTGGTAGTTTTCAATCTTACCGTCTTTGATCTTAATCCAATGACCCAAAGCACCACGTGGCGCTTCGTTGGTACCCACACCTTTGGCCTCTTTCGGCCAAGTGCTTGGGTCCCATTTCTCTACGTTAGCGGTAGAGCTGTCACCGTTTTTGATGTTGTTAATCAAGGCATTCCAGTCATCCACCATCGAATCAACACAAAGCTCACAATCCAGCGCACGAGCCAAGGTTCGACCAATGGTAGAAGTTAAGAACGGTTTAACGCCTAAATCTAAGCCAGTTGCTTGATTAAATGCCGACAAAGAGCGATCAACCTGCTCAATGACATACTCACGACCAGAGTTGTACGCAATGATATAGCGAGCCAATGGGCCTACTTCCATCGCATGACCTTTCCAGCGCGGTGCTTTAATCCAGCTGTATTTATGCGCTTCGTCGAGCTCTTTGATGTTGGTCTTGGTACCCTTAGTTTTAGGGCCTAACTCAAATTTAGGACTGGTATCGCCATCCCAAGGATGAAGACCTTTTTTGCCTTCTGCGTATTCGTACCAAGAGTGATCAACAAACTCTTGAACCTCGTTAGGATCACGAACATCAACCGGAAGAATTTCGTTCCAGTTACCATTGATAATGGCCCCAGCAGGAAGAAGATCGGTCGATTTATCACCCGGAATTACCGTGTGAGTACCGTAAGATAATACGTTTGACGCCGACAAACCGCCGCCGTACAACCAATCTTTATAGATACCACCAATGGCGAGTACGTCTGGAATGTAGACATTTTTGGTAAACTCTTGCGCTTCGCGGATACGCGCCAACACAAAGTTTAGGCTGGTCATGTTAACCGGAGCACCTGCAGCACCCACGTCGTCCAAGTTAATGGCGCAGGCAACACCGCCCACCAAGTAATTTGGATGCGGGTTTTTACCACCAAAGATTGTGTGAATCTTCACCACTTCTTTTTGCAAATCCAACGCTTCTAGGTAATGCGCTACCGCCATCAAATCCGCTTCTGGCGGCAATTTGTACGCTGGGTTATCCCAGTAACCGTTGGCAAAAATACCCAACTGACCGCTTTCTACAAACTTTTTCAAGCGGTTTTGCACATCGCGAAAGTAACCCGGGCTAGACTTTGGATGCGCAGGCGATACCGCCTGTTGCAGCTCAGAGGTTGCCTTTGGATCGGCCTTCAATGCATTAACTGGGTTTACCCAATCAAGCGCGTGCAAATGATAGAAATGCACGATGTGATCGTGAATATTGAGCGTTTTGTCCATCAAATGACGGATCAAATGCGCGTTGTAAGGAATTTCGATACCCAACGCGTCTTCTACGGCGCGCACAGAGGTCAACGCGTGACAGCCTGTACAAACACCACAAATACGCTCTACGAAGGCCCAAGCATCGCGAGGATCGCGACCCTTTAAAATAACTTCCAAACCGCGCCACATGGTTCCGGTAGAAACCGCATTGCGGATAATGTTGTTTGAGTCTACGTTAACTTCGCAGCGCATATGTCCTTCAATGCGCGTCACCGGATCAACTACGATACGACGGCCGCTGTTATCTAAACCACTTGCATTTAGCGGGACGGTCATTACGAGTGCTCCTCTTGTTTCGCTTCTGTCTTGTCATCAGAAGTTGTCATACGCTTAATCGCACTTACCGCAGCATGAGCCGCAATTGCAGCGCCCACACCACCGGCAACTGCCGTACCGATTTCATCGGCGTTTTTCTCGATACCAAATTGTGGAATATTGGTTAGGCGATCGTAGAACGAGCCTTTATCCCAGAAGCCGTCTTCCGAACAACCGATACAACCGTGACCGGCTTGAATTGGGAAAGAAACGCCTTCGTTCCAACGAACGGTTGAACAGGCGTTGTATGAAGTTGGACCTTTACAACCCACTTTGTACAAGCAGTAACCTTTGCGAGCACCCTCGTCATCCCATTGCTCAACAAATTGACCAGCGTCAAAGTGCGGGCGGCGATAACATTTATCGTGAATGCGCTGTCCGTAGAACATCTTTGGTCGACCTTGGCGGTCTAATTCAGGCACTTTTCCAAAGGTAAGCATGTAGGTAATAACACCGGTCATAACCTCGGCAATTGGCGGACAACCAGGCACCTTAATAATTGGCTTATCTTTAATAACCTTGTGAATTGGCACCGCTTGAGTTGGGTTTGGACGTGCCGCTTGCACACAACCCCAGCTCGCACAAGAACCCCAAGCAATAATCGCTTTAGCGTCTTTGGCAGCGTGCTTTAATTGATCCAAGAACGGCTTACCGCCAATGATACAGAACATACCATCTTCGTTTAGCGGGGGATTCCCCTCTACCGCAAGAATGTACTCACCCTTGTACTTCTGAATAGTCTCTTCAAGAATAGCTTCGGCTTGATGTCCGGCTGACGCCATAAGGGTATCGTCGTAATCCAAAGAGATCATCGACAAAACAACATCTTTAACCAGTGGATGCGCTGAGCGGATAAATGATTCTGAGCAGCAGGTACACTCCAACCCGTGTAACCAAAGAACTGGCGTACGCGGTTTCGTCTCCATGGCGTTGGCAATTTGCGGAACAAAAGTTGGGCCTAAACCCAAAGCTGCGGCGGTTAGGCTGCAATACTTGAGGAAGCTACGGCGGGTAATCCCCTGTCGCCGCATCACCTCATAAAAGGTTTCTATTTGTGACATGCTTGGTCAATCCTCTGGCTGTCTGTCCGCACCAGCGCGAGATTCCTACTCTGGGCGGTAGTTATGGGTCCTCATCAGGCATAAGCCGTTCAGCAAAAACCAAACCAGATTAAAAATTCCAAAGACATCAATAGCTTAGAACGATTTTTTTGATTAAAACCAACACCAATTAGCCACTAATCTCAAAAAGCGAAAACTTGATTACCATCAACCGGTGAGCATGTCTTCACACCAATGGGTTTATTGAACGGTCAAATTGGAAAGACAACTTCCACCCTGTCGCCTCGATTCACATTTCTGTAAAGAAAGCTTCCTAAATATTCAACCACGTATACAAATATCGAAAAATGATCATATTTCAATCAAAAAAGATTAACCGAATAAACCCGCATTATTTATCGACATAATGGTAGAGATTTACTCAAAGAAGAAACCCAGTCTTAATGGACTGATTTTCAATCAGAAAGATTAAGCCAAGAACACACCTAACGACAAAAACAACGGCCAAAACAAAGCGCACAAAATGACCGACAAACATAAGTAAGGCTCTGGGTTTAAAAAGATTAGCTATTGAAAGCCATTGAGAATCGAACCTATTACTCGCGCAACAATCGCCCGAACAAAAGTTACCCAAATAACAGTCTGTTATCTGCAACGAGCAATAGGTTGAGTTTGAAATAACGGCTAGTGCACCGTACACACCATGCAGGGATCAAAACTGCGAACGATATGCTGCACAGAAACCGGATCGGTTTCGCCCTCTATCACCGGTGCGCCTTCCAGTGCTTTTTCGAGGGCGCCGGGTTGATCACGAACGTCTCGTGGTGAGAAATTCCAGGTTGTGGGTGCGATAATTTGGTAGCGCTGAATGCGACGGTTTTTAATCTCAATCCAGTGTCCCAGAGAACCTCTGGCGGCCTCCATTAAGCCAACGCCGGTACCGTTTTTGGTGATTTCGTCGTTGTGGCAATAGGGCTCAGAATCGAGATCAGTTACCCAACGCTGCATGTGAGGAATGGTTCGCGCCAGCTCCAACATGCGAGCAATCACCCGAGTTGCCACATTAGCACCCGATTGTGTTACCAACGCTTGAATCAATGGAACCCGTGAAATCACACCACGAGCAATGGCGCCGGTTTCAAAAACCTGCCCATTTAAACGCGGCGCCTTACACCAACTGTAGGCACCCGGTTTTTCGCTGGATTGTAAAGACACATCGGTAGAACCTTGCGAGGGATGCAATGCTTGCTCGGCGATACCGTCCATCCAAGAATGGCTAATGTCTTCGGCAATGGCATCAAGCGGTAACTCCTGTAATCCGCCCTCGATCGTCCACATACCTTGCTTAACAAGAAGCTCACCAGCCTCAGAAAAATTACCAAAGCTTAAAAAACGATTGTCGTTTTGGCCGAGTGAATAAAAATCTAAATCTTCGGCAAGATGCAAAAAGGCACGAAAGTCACCGTCGTTAAAAGGCTGCTCTTTAGCCCAAGTGGTTAAATCTGATACCGAAGCCAAGGAATTAACCACATCCAAATTATCGCCAAACACGGTGGTTTCTAAAAATCGCCGAAAATCCGCCAAAATGGCCAACAAGCGTAACCGTTCTGGGCGCGTTACGGGTTTACTTGTACCGCCGGGTTGAATCGATAAAGTGTGTGGCCAGTGGCCTGCCATAACACCCATAACGTGCAAAAACTTAGCTCGTGCCGGTAATATTTCTTTGGCGGCCGTACCTTCAACCGCCTTAAAACGATCGCGCATGGGCTTAAACCAAGATTTATCGGCGTAACTATCTCGCGCAAAATCCGGCATAAAAAACAGATAAAAATGAGTTAACAAATCGGTTAAAGATTCGTTGGCCAGCAATAAATTTTGCGAACGCTCACCGTTTGGCGTCATGCTCAGCCCGCTGGCATTGGCAATCGCCCTAGCGCAAGCAATCGATTGACTTACCGAACAAATGCCGCAAATACGCGGTGTGTAGACCAAGGCATCTAAGGTGGGTTTACCCACTAAAATCTGCTCAAAACCACGATACAACGTGGAGTTAACGCGGGCAGAGACTACTTTGTGTGCTTCAATTTCAAGGGCAATGTCCAAGTCGCCTTCGACTCGGTTAAAAGGCCCAACTAACAAACGACTCATGACTTGTTCTTCTTGTGCAACGTCGGCGGATAAATTAACTGCTCCGAGCGCGCATTATGCTTTAAACGCTCCGGCGTTGCTGCTTTCGATAACGACGCCAAAGCCACAAACCAAGCTTTGGGCATATCCGTGGGCAGGCCCACGGGTATTCCGGCGATTTTTGGCGTTTCGGTAAACGAGTGACGCGGCTCTTCAAACTCAGGCGCCGTACAATTAATACAGGCATAACCGCCACGCGTACAACTGCCCTGCCCGTTCCACAGTCGCGTATTGCAATCGGCATGAGCTTGGGTACCCAAGCAACCCATGTGTTCCATCATACAACCCTGCTCACCGGGCAGTTCGGCGCTGGCTTTGTATTCGTAGTATTCGTTACGAGTGCAACCATGATGTACCAGCTGATCGGTGTACAAACGCGGCCGAGCAAAATCGTCAAAATCTTCTTTGATCGGTTTATCAATCACCAAAGAGAGCAACGTCTCCGTCACCCAACCGGGATGAACAGGACAACCGGAAACATTAATAACCGGCAGCTTTTCTTGCGAAACATAATCGCTGCCGAGCAAACCACCGCGCAACTCACCTTCAAATTGCAAACCGGTGGCATCGGTAATGTTATCTCCAGCGGTAGAAACACCACCGAAGGCTGCACAGGTACCAATCGCCAAGGTGTATTTGGCTTTTGCTGCGAGCTTCTCTGCCCATTCAATCATGGCGATACCGGTGCCGCCCAACATGTGGTAACGACCAGTACCGTGAGGGCCGCGCAATAAAGCGCCTTCAATGCAAAAAATATCGAGCGTAACCTCATCATTTAAAATTTGATTCAATAGAGCTTTGACTTCTGTTCCCGTCTGCTCGCTTAACGACGGATGCCACAAAACATTGATTCCTGCGTTTTCTAAGGTAGAAACCAGATCAGGACTTTCGGCATTTAACAACGACATAGTACAGCCACCGCAGCCTCCAGATTGAAGCCACAATAAATTTGCCATTAACGCCTCTTCTTAATTGAAAATTTATTGAAAATATACAGTGTGTTAACACCGTTGCGCGATTATCAAACCGTTTTAGCTTCGCCTCGATTTAATCGTCATTTTTTGGCGATACAGGCAACATGAGCCTCGCTAAAGCTCCGCCTTTTTCTAAATTAACCACCGATAACTCACCACCGTGTTCAGAAACAATGCCGTAACTGATCGACAAACCCAAACCCGTACCCTTGCCCGGCGGTTTGGTGGTAAAAAACGGATCGAATAATCTCGGAAGGTCATCCACAGCAATGCCCGGGCCGTTATCTTGAACTTCCAACCAAAGCATAGCATTCGCACCCACTCCATCTTGACCTGCACGAATAATAAGCTTGGGAAGTGGTAACTCTTTTATCGCATCGACCGCATTTTGGATAAGATTTACCACCACCTGATGAATTTGCCCGGAATGACCACGGCCGCCCAGCTTCTCGGGTAAATCCTTCTCAACGATGACCTCGGGGTTTTCTTTTAAAATCCAGTGCAAGGCAGATTGCGCAACATGAACCAAATCGAAGGGCAGTTTTTCGCTGCGTTGGGTTGAAGAAAACTGCCGCAAATCATTCACGATTTCGCGCACCCGATCAGCACCTTCAAGGGTACCTTCTACTAACGAATCCAAATCCGAAATCGCGCGATCTAACCGCAGTTGGGCACGCAAGTTTTTAAGCTCATCGCGCGAAGCACCGGCCTGTACAGCATCAAAATATTCAACCAAACGCGTGGTATAGCGTTTAAGCGCGTGCATATTGCCGTACACAAAACTGATGGGGTTATTCAGCTCGTGCGCAACACCGGCCACTAAACGGCCCAACGACGCCATTTTTTCGGATTGCACCAACCGCTCTTGCGCCAGCTTAAGCTCGGCATGGGTTCGATTGAGTTCTTTAAATGCTTTTTGCAAATCACCCAATGGACGGCCCGCAACCACAATACCAATCAACCGGCCTCTGGGATTAAAACGCGGCGAGCAATTAAGCGCTAAAGGTACTTCACCACGTGCCCCGTTAATGACAATCTCAAGATCGCGAACTGGCGTATGCCTTACTTTACGCAAGCATTCTTTCATTACCGAAAAGTGTTCACCGGGGCACAATTCCGGCAACCACGTGCCCATTAACCCCTTAGAATCACGGCCACAAAATTCTTCAAAGGCGCGATTAACCTGCTGAATTTTTCCTTCGTGATCACACACTACCAGCACATCACTCATGGCCGATAAAACGCTATCAAAAAAATTCTGTGCCTCGGCAAGCTTAGTGTTTTGCTCTTCTACCTGAACTTGGTAATCCACCAAATCCGCGTAGGCTTCATCCATTTTGCGGATAACACTCAGCCACGCCTCTTCATCGGCAAGCATTTGTCCACCCAGCAAATTAACGGACTCGTTATCCATCATGAATGAATTCTCAGTCAATTCAAAATTGTCGAAGGTTTAAACTAATTGAAAACACTCGGCGTAATCAAGCTTTAAACCTGCAATCAGCAAGTAATGAGCACAACCCAGCCAGCAAAAATAACAGGTGAAAACTTAGTTATCAGTTTGACTCACCTCAAACGGCAAATTTTCGAAACTGCATTTCACCTAAAAAGAAAAAAATATAACGCACATCCCGTGCCTTGGCGGGTAAAAATAAAGCCCTTAAAAACCTCTGTGTGTAACCCTTTGCGTGGCACTTTAATTGCTGAATCAACATCACTAATACACATGGACTTCTTACTTAAGCTCACTCAAATTAATAACAGGAACCTTTCAGTGATGTCTCGTAAAACCCTACTCTCTCTGGCCGCAGGCGTACTCTTCACTCCTTTTGCATTTGCTCATCCCGACCATGCACACACGCTAACCGGTGGCTTTGCGCACGTATTTACCGGATTCGATCACATGCTTTCTATGTTGGTTTTAGGCGTTTGGGCTGCGTGTTTAACAAAACCCCTGCAACGCACGATTAGCCTTTTGGTTCCAGCCATTTTATTAGTTGGATTTATCGTTGGCACAGCGTTTGAATATTCAGTGGTATCACTGGCCGATATGGGGATTATGGCCTCATTAATATTGGCCGGTGTTTTAATTGCGAGTCGCTTAAGATTCCAAGGTAAAAATCTAATTCAGATGAGTCTGGCAATTATATTTGCCGTTAGCTTTTTGTTATTCCACGGTATTGCCCACACCGAAGTAACAACAGGATTTTCGGCCAACTTTGTCATCGGACTTATCTCTGCGAGCGTAGTGCTGCAACAATTAGGTTTAAGCGTTGGAAAATTTTTATTTGTGCGCCTACCTGCAGCCCACAAATACCTTGGGACAATCGTCTCTTTGGCAGGTCTTGGTATCGTTGGAGCTAGTATAATTACAGGTTGATATTCTTTGTGGGCAAGCCTTCTGGCCCGAAGGCTTGCCCTTTTTTTTTGTGTTTTTCCCGCCTTAAACTGCTTTTATTTATTTTCAAAAAACCTCAAATAAACATCACAAAACCCGCCGATAAAACTAACTCTAGTTTGACAATCTATTTGTTAACATCAGAATTGAAAACTGTTGGAACCAGCAATTAACTCTTCCGCAATAAAATCGAAGAGTGAAATTGAAAATACACCATCCAACTGAGTCACGATCTCAATGACTTTCAATAACCTTCAATGCTTAAGGCTGAAGACAAATTCGTGTGACGCAGGAACTTTAAGCTAATCACAGCCATCTGTTATAGAATCGCTGCGTCTATATCGGTACAAACGCAATTAAACCTAACTCATTGGCTAAAAACGTGACTGTTCAAGAAAATGGATTTGCAATTGTAAAGGGCTTAATAACGCCGGAGCAAACCCAAACAATTATTGAAGAAATTGACCGCGCCAAAATAAAAGACAAACACGGTATTAGAAATGCCGACAAAAAATTCAACGCCATAAAACAACTCATCGAAAGCAAAGCTGTGCAAGAGTTAGTCGCGAGCATTTTAGGCACAAGAACCTCAAGTACAAGCGCGCAACTAGTAAGAGCGATATTTTTTGATAAAACGCCGAATAAAAATTGGTTAGTAACCTGGCATCAAGACAAAACCGTAGCACTTAACACCAAAGCCGATATTACCAACTGGGGGCCATGGTCGTTTAAAGATGGCGTTCACCACGTGCAGCCTGACATCTCTGTGCTTAACCAGATGATCACCTTGCGAATTCATTTGGACGATTCCGACAACAATAATGGCTGTTTAAAAGTGATTCCTAAAAGCCATATGCATGGCATATTAACACAAGAGCAAATCGCCCAAATAACCGCTTCACACACTGCGCATTATTGTGAAGTAAACACGGGCGATACACTGCTTATGCGGCCGCTCCTGTTGCATTCTTCAAGTAAATCAACCACGCCCAAACACCGCCGAGTTATTCACCTAGAATTTAGCAATTACAACCTACCCCATAATTTACATTGGGCTTGATCACCAAATTAAATACAAAAACTCAGCAAATACTTAGGCTAAAAAACAACATAAAAAATGAAAACAATCATTAAACCCATTTTAAGATTAACGTTTTTATTGCTGGTGGTTACGCCAATATTGGCTTGGTTTATTGTCAAACCCGTGAGAATAATCGCACCCGAACTTGTCGGCCTAACCTGCTACGACAACCAAATTTGCATAGATATAGAAAGCGAAGACTTTAACCTAGAACTCGCCCAACAATTACGTGCAGACGCACAACAGTTTTTATCAGAAAAAGTAAGCAGCTTTACAAAAACACCTAAAATTATTTATTGCTCAACGTGGCAATGCGCCAAAAAATTCGGACTTGGCGACCGCTCTGCCATCACACTCGGTACCTTTGGCAGCGCCATAAGCCCAAGAGCTTGGCAAGACTACTACATACGCCATGAGCTTATTCACCAACTACAAGCCCAGAACATGGGAATAATTAAATGCTTGTTATCACCCACATGGCTAATAGAAGGCATGGCCTACGAACTTAGCGAAGACCCAAGACAGCCCCTAAAACAACCGTGGGAAAATCATCGGTTAAAATTTAGAGAGTGGTTAAGCAGTAAAAACCTAAAAAACCTCTGGACGGAAATTTAAATAAGTAAGTAACTATCTCTCCGTTGATATAATCTCTAAAAGCTTATTTAATAATCCAAGAGTCAGCGAGAACGCTGACTCATAAAATCATTAATTAGGTTTAGGGAATTGGCATTAAATCTAAAAGCTCACTACTGTTACTTTATTTTAACTACATCAACCTAAGAATCCTTATAACTTCCTACAAACCTTTTAACTTTCACTTTTAATTATCGGCCAATATTCAACCGTTACACCGTTGTAGCAATCATCATCACCGGTCGCTTTGTATAAATTTATTGGATTCGAATTTAACACATCTGAAATTTTATAATAGGCAACGTAACCGCACATTCCGGTTGCAGCAGACAGGTTGATAACTTCTAGCACCTCACCATCTGGGTCTTTGTATACTGCACCCCAAACTAATTTATTCGGGGTAAAACGCCACTCATCTGTGTATTCAGGCACTTCAAAAACAAGTTCTTTAACTGTTTGTTGGTCAGAATTAACTAAATAAACGAATTGAGCATCTTGATAGGCACCTAACTCACAAGTTAGCAACAGTAAAAAGCTATCTTGATCAATAGGTATTGTATTTTTTAAACGCTGCTCGTCTTCTTGATCAAGGTTACGGCATTGAGAAGATAGCCCAAGATTACCTCTCCAATCAGCAGAACTAAAATTTATCCAATTTTTTTGTAATGGTTGAAAAGTAGAATTTGTATTCGGAGCGATAGGTTCATATTTTATCTTCTCAGCTGAACATGAAGATATAAAAATCATAATTAGTGATAGAGACAGACTGTATAACTTAATCATTATCTGAACGCCTACATTTATTATCAGAGTTTAAATAACTTACAACATAAAGACGAATATTAACCATTGGATGAATTTATTTCTAAGACAACGTCCTCTTCACTGTCTCCATACGTTGTCAATAAGCCTACATGTTCTGATCAAGGTGGCAACCGTTTACAACAAATGTATAAAAATTTTGGCGTTCAAACCTCCTTTAATGGAGATTATGGAAAAAAGTCACTGACTTTGAGTTATAACAGAATGAGTAAACTAGAGGAATATAAAAGAAAGGGTGTTTTGCGATAGACGAGCGCTCTAGCAGAACGCTCGGCACGTTGTAATTACGACAAGCTTAGAAACGCGATCAACCACCAGGAAGTTCGTACAATAAATAAAGGGTTACCCAGTTTCCGTATTCATCTTTATCTTCAATTGAAGCGGGACACTCTGGGTAACCGTTAGGATCTGTTAATCTAAGTTGTTTTATTTCGCGGGTTTGACGGCCATTAATAACGCTATAACCACAAACAGTAGTATATTCTTCCTCACTGCGTATATTGGCAGACCGGACTAAAATTAATGCAAGCTGTGATATTCCAACTTCCATTAATTACTCTTTAAAATTATTAACTAAACTACAAAATATCTATTACCTCAAGATAAAATCAATACTCTTGAAATAATTCATAAACGTTATTAATAAAATATAGGAAACTCTGATTAACCCAGAGTTTCTCGCGACACAAGGATGTGTCGCCAATTTCATGAACGATAAGTGATTGAAATTGTAAAGAAATTGGAAATCACATTTTCAACTTCTGCCCTCTGATTAAATCATGGATGAGTTAATCAGAGGTTCCTATAACATTAGCAATTTTGAACCTTATGTAAGCAATAAGATTCTCAGTTAACTAATAAAAACATTAATTATAAATTTTTGGGATTTGATACAGAAAGCAGATTCAATCACCCAACCGATAACATCTTTCAGGTCTGCCAATGGTGCCGTAGGTGTGGTCTACGCAGAGTTCTTGGGTTTCTAGTAGGTATTCTAGGTATCGGCGTGCGGTTGATCGACTGACGCCGACGAGGTCGCCAACTTTTTGGGCGGTATAGCTTTGGGTGGCGTCGGCTTCGAATACGGCGCGAATTTTTTGTAGGGTGAGCGGATCAACGCCTTTGGGGAGTCGTGCGGAGGTTTTTGCGGTACCGCTGGTGTTTTTTGCTTTTAAAAAGGTATCTACTACCGATTGGGTTAATTCAGAAACGCCGGATAATTGTTGTTGCCGGGCTTCAAAGTCTGCCAACGCTTGTTCGAGGCGCGGTATTAAAATGGGTTTGACTAAAAAGTCACAAATCCCCAATTGCATGGCGCGTTCTAATACGTGTACTTCGCGAGCTGCGGTTAATAGCATAATTTCGCTTCTGATACTTTGTGTGCGCAGTTCTGCCAATAAGTCTAAGCCATTGCCGTTGGGAAAATACACATCCAATAAAATTAAATCGGGTTGTACATTCGCAAGTAGCGCCCTACCCGTTTGCATGTCGTGAGCCATTCCCATAATGCTGTAGCGACCACTGGATATTAAATAATGCGCTAAAAATTGCGCTACTTCGGGTTGGTCTTCAATAATTATGCAAGAGTAGTTCATGATAGTTCCGGTAATGCCTGTGACGCTTTGGGAATATACAAGGTAAATCGTGCGCCGCCTAAATCTGAGTCGGCGATTTCTAGATTTCCGTTACAGGCATTTAAATAGGTTTTGACTAAATACATACCAACGCCGTGCTGGGCGCCACTTTTTGAGCTAAAGGTAGGTACAAATATTTTTTCGATTTGATCGTTTTTAATTCCGTCACCGCTGTCTTCTACCTCAAACACTAGATTCGAGCCAACTTCTTCTAAACTTAGTCTTACAGTACCTTCTGGATTTTCAGATCGTTGTACCGCTTCTATGGCGTTATCAATTAAATTACCCAACATGGATACCAAGCGTTCAAGTTTGTGTTTGTCGTCAATATTACTCAGTTCGCTTTCTGGGTTGATGTCTAAATTAATATTTAATTCGCGAGCTTTTAAATATTTACCAAACACTAAGGCCGCCAATACTGGTGGCTCAATATTTTGCAATAACGCGTGAATTTTATCTTGAAAACCACGGCTTTCGTTGCCAATTAATTCCAACGCCTTGTCGTACTTTTCCATTTGAATCAGTGCGCCTAGGGTATTGAGCTTATTCGAATAGTCGTGAGTTTGTACGCGTAGCAATTCGGCAAAGGCTTGTACTTTGGCTAATTGCTGACTTAGATGCTCAATTTCATCCGCGGGTCGCATACTAATTAAAATGCCATCGGTTTGGCCTTGTACCTGCAAAGGCAAGCGCGAAAGTACAATCCATTGATTGTTGGCGAACAATTCAAAACCAATAATTAATCGACTGGTATCGGTCAATAAAAATTCAGCATGTTGCGGCAATAAATCTTTTAAATGTGTAAATTCTAGATTAGGTGAGCCGCATAATATCTCTCGTCCACGCTGGTTTATTTTACGTACCGTGCCGTCAATGTCTAAGGCTAGTATGCCAGTGCGAACCGTGTTTAACATGGCTTCTTGTTCGGCGTATAAGCGGCCTATTTCGTCGGGTTGCAAACCAAATAATTTGCGCCGCACACGCATGGCGATCCATTGCGCGGCAAAAACCGCCAACAATAAAATAAAGAAACCGGTAGCAAAAATGAGTATTTTTTCGCGACCGGCAGCGAGCTCGACGGATTCTTGTAATACACCAACGGAGACTAAGCCAATAACCTCGTTGTTGGCACTGTAGATAGGCACCTTGCCGCGAATCGAAGGCCCTAAAGAACCAACAGCTTTAGAAATATAAGATTCACCCTGCAAGGCACGCAAACTATCGCCACCTTGCATTTGCAAACCGATACGAGTTCGGTCGGGATGATAAATTCGAATGCGGTTGGTATCGCCAATAACAATAAAGCTTAAATCGGCATCGGTTTGTAGTTTATCCAAACGTTCAATTAATTGTGGTGAGAACTCGCCAACTTCCATGGCAGAAACGACGCTAGGCTCAGAAGCAACCGCTTGAGCAATGGCTAATGCTTGGCGACCAGTACGCTGTTCTATTACAGTCGAAACCAAATGCTGGCTGGTGTAGGCGAACATAATCAACTGAAATAAACAAATGGTTGAAATACAAATCAACAACCAAATTTCTAAGCGTTTGAATAATTTCATAATAGGAATATAAATTCTAAAAAAAGGGGCTAAAAATAACCCCACAATAGGCATGTACCATAGGCCTAGACAATTGTTGGAGACAAAAAATAAATGAAAACGATCATTAAAATTGAATTATTAAAAACTTAGAAACTTTTGATGAGTTTTTACTGATTTATTATTGTTTTATTGTTAAGAACTTCTAATGAATCTATAAATAATTTAATCACAAGTTCTTTTGACCAGACTTTTGGCTAACAGACTTTTAAATAACCACCGTTAAAACAGCAATTAATTAACCAAAGTCAGCGAGAGTAACCATAATTATTAGACGATTATACAACAGATGCAGCTGATAATTCTGTGAATTCCATTTCTATAAAAATAAAATACTTGAGGAACCTCTGGGTTAATCAGAGTTCCCTTAATTATTTGTTAGAGTCAGTTGATTTTCAAATTCGGTTGAAATTGATTATTCAACTGACTTTTACCTTTAAGTAATTTTAGTATGCGTTATTTTAATACAGCTACGTGTGCTTCCATTTCTACGCTGATTTTTTTACGCATGTCCATTAATGAAATTGCCGAATCGCGTAAGAAAATATCGTCTTCCGTTTGTGGAATCCACTCGGGTACCGGTGTTGGATCGCCATTTTTATCAACGGCTACCATAATCACAATACAATGCGTGGTTAGGCTTTTCTTGTCGGTAGTTGGATCACCCGCGCTTACCGCTAATGCAATGTGCATAGAGGTTCTACCGGTGTAAATCACTTTTGCGTCTACCTCCACAAGGCTGCCCACCATAATAGGACGCACAAAGCGAATACCACCAGCGTATACGGTAATGCAATAACGACCGCTCCAACCAGCAGCACAAGCATAGGCCGCAAGGTCGATCCATTTCATCACTGCACCACCGTGCACTTTTCCGCCAAAATTCACATCCGTCGGTTCGGCCAAAAAACGTAGGGTGACTTGTCTTTCTTTTCCTGCCATAGCTACTTCTCCAATTGAACACGCAGTCATGAAAACTTATACGACAAATCCTACAATCGTTGTACCAAAATTGAATAGCCAAACGAATATTTTCAGAATTTTGTTAAAAACCTGTCTAAACATACTACTTAAAAGCACTCTAGCTTTCGGTAATTTGTACTTTTTCCGCTTCTTTTGTCATTTTGCGACGTAGAATTGGCCCAAGAATATAAGGCGTAATTAAACCAACCACGGCCAGTGTCCAAATTCCAACCGCAAGACTGCTCGACCAAAGCACACTCCAATCACCGTTAGACAGTGTTAGCGCATGGCGAAGGCTTTTTTCCATTTCGGGTCCCAGAAGCATTCCTAGAATAATGGGTACTAATGGGATCTCTAGCTTGCGCAAAATGTAACCTAAAACACCAAATCCAATCATAAAGAATAGATCTACAGCGCTGTTACTGATTGCGTAAATCCCTACCGATGCAATAAGAGTCACAATCGGCATTAAATATTTTGGTGGTACGCTCAACAACTTAACAAACACACCCACCATTGGAATGTTCATTAATAATAAAATTAAGTTACCAACGAATAATGCAGCGATAACACCCCACACCAGATCGGCATTTTGGGTAAACAACATTGGGCCGGGTTGTATGTTCAATGAAACTAACATGGCTAACAAAACCGCAGTGGTACCACTACCCGGAACACCCAAGGTCAACATTGGCACCAAGGCACCGTTGGCGGCTGCGTTATTACCCGCTTCTGGTGCAGCAATGCCGCGGGGGTCGCCTTCACCAAAATGACCTTTGTCACCAATAATTCGCTTTTCTAGAGTGTAGCTGATAAAGCTGCCCAAAGACGCACCAGCACCCGGCAATACACCAGCAATAAATCCCAGTACCGAACCACGAATACTGGTGGGCAATATGCCAATAATATCGGCAGCGGTTAATTTAAGCTTATTAAGAACAACTCGTTTTAAACCTTCACTGGAGTGTTTCTCGATAAACACCAGCAGTTCGCTAATGGCGAATAAACCAACAATGGCGATAATAAAATCGATTCCTTCGTACAATTCTAAAATATCGTAAGTATAACGTTGGTTACCGGTGCTTAAATCGATACCGACGGTTGCGATCATTAAACCAATGCACGCTGCAATAACGGTTTTGAATTGGTTTTTACCGGTAATACCGCCCAAGGTTGCAAAGGCAAGAGTAAATAATGCGAAATATTCTGCTGGCCCAAATTTAAGTGCAAAGCGTGCTAACCACGGTGCTAAAATTACCAAACCTATGGTGGCCAAAAAACTGCCTATAAAAGAAGCAATGGCTGAAATTGCTAGAGATTCTGCTGCCTTACCTTTAAGCGCTAAAGGATGCCCATCTAAGCAGGTCATCATGGCCGGTTCGTCACCGGGAATATTCAACAAAATGCTGGAGATGCGACCACCGTACATTGCACCCGCATAAACAGACGTTAATAAAATTAACGAAGCCTCTGCCGAAAGCCCCATACCAAAGGCCAAGGGAATTAATATCGCTACACCGTTAGCAGGGCCAAGGCCCGGTAGTGCACCTACCAACGTACCCAGCAATGCACCAAGTGCGGCAAACATGAGGTTTTCAAACGTTAAGGCAACGGCAAAACCTTGAAGTAAAAAATCGAGTGTTTCCATAATCAGCCAAACTCCAAAATTCCCGCAGGCAGATGTAAGTCCAGCACAAAGTTAAACAGTAAAAAAACCGATAACGCGCAACAAACACCGGTTGTTAAAGCAGGCACAGGTTTAGAACCCATTCGCCAGCACAAAAAACTCACCACAAATATTGTTGCTGGAATAAAACCAACCGGTTCAAGCAACGCGGTAAATATTGCTAAGGCAATAATTACGAACAGCAATTGCAATAACATCGCAACACCCGGCCAGTCGCTATCGGCATCGGGTTTTATTAATAAATAAATACTGCTAATGCCGAGAATAATCGATAACATAATTGGAAAGGTTTCCGGGCCAACGGTTTCGGCACCGCCAAAAGGCTCGGGAAAATGTACGGCTTCCCAGCCGTACACAAATGCAATAATCAGTAAGGCAACTCCAAGAATACGATCGCCCTTCATCGAATTAATCCTACTTCGGTTGAAAGCGCGCGAATTTCTTGTACTTGTTCATCAACAAAAGTTTTAAATTCTTCGCCGGTTTTATGAAACGGCATTAATCCGCTTTTGCGCATAACTTCTCGCCATTGTTCACTGGCGTATACCTGATCAAGACTGTCTACCCACCATTGATAAGCCTCATCAGAAATATCTTTAGGTACATAAAAACCACGCCAATTAGGTGCAACCGCAGCAATATTTTGTTCTTTTGCCGTTGGTAGATTATCTAAGGGCGCTGGCAGACGTTCGTCCGATAACACGGCTAACACTTTTAAATCACCGGATTCCAAAAAGCCGATTACTTCGGAAACATCACCGGTAAACGCTGAGATATGACCGCCAACCACTTGCGTTAACGCCTCAGCACCGCCGGCAAATGCCAAATAAGAAATGTGTTTTAAATCGGTAACGCCGCCAGATTTTGCTGCCATCAAGACTTTTAAATGATCCCAACCGCCAGCAGCACTACCGCCCGCAAATTTTACAGAATTTGCATCTGCCTTCATGGCAGCAATTAAATCTTCAAGCGTATTAAACGGCGAATTTTTACCCACCGCAATGACACCAAAATCGGCACCAACGGCACCGGCCCAACGCACACGTTCTGGGTCCATACCGGCAAATTGACGTTGCGCTAAACGTGTAACCGTTGCCGTACTGGATGCCACCATTAAGGCATCGTCTTTTTTACGCTTACCAACCACATGGGCAAAAGCAACACCGCCCCCAGCACCTGGCATATTGTTAGTTTGTACGGCACCGTCAATTAATTTTAAATCGGTAATTACTTTGCCAATGGTGCGACAGGTAAAATCCCAACCACCACCGGGCGCCGCCGGTGCAATACAATCCACCGAACGACTTTGCTCAAAAGCAAAAACTGATTGCGAACACAAACCGGAAATAACCGCCGCAAGTAATGTGCGTTTAAGAGTGAATTTCTTCATCATTTATTATCCTTATATTTCTTATTAGCCAGCATTAATGGCTAATAACTGCGATAAACCTATGCAGTTCAAAAACTGCAATCAGCGGGACGATGCCTGATTTAATTAAAGGATGTAAAAACGATTAACAGGCACCCAGGACTCTTTAAAAGAAAGCATTGGAAATTGTATTTTCAATTTCTGTTTTCTGACTAACTCAAATTTGAGTTAATCAGAAGTCGCCAAGGTTTAAAATTCGTAATGAATGCGAGCGGTAATTGCATCGCCTTCGTCTTCGTTACCGACTAACGCCAAAGCCCCGGGCCCAGAGACTTCGCTGTGAACGTAGTTCAGCATGAATCGGACATCAGAATTAAGATAATAAGAAGCACCTAGACTAAAGGTATCTAGCTCGGTACCTTGGGTATCGCTGCTGGCATCAAACGAGGTAAAACGAGCGGCAACTTCCCAAGCTTTGCTTACACCCTTGGGTGAACCCCATTTAGCACTGCCTTTTGAAAACCTACGGGATTCGCCCGTTAAAAAATAGCTGGCTTGAACGTAATAACCTTCGTAGGTTTCACCATCTAAGGGTGAACTAGAATCTAAGGTTTCGATTTCACGCTCGCCGTATTCGGCTTGAATTAATAATGCGTCACGTTGCCAACCAAATTCAACGCCGTATTGATTAATTTGATCTACAGCGACCGTTTCACCACCGGCGGAGTAATTTAATAAACGCACTTCGGTTTCACGAACTTCACCACGGGCAAAGGACGAACCTAAGATATCGCCATCCATTTGTCGAAGAGAGTGCCAGCCACCCAAATGCAAAACGCGGCCGTCGCCGTATACATTCGACCACGTCAAACGTGAGCTAATTGCTAAGCTTAAATCGCTGGTTTCATCTTTACCGTCTGAGCCGAAGGCGTCGTTTTTATAAACACCTACCGCGTAACGCAGGCCAGAATCAAAATTTTGATAGGCAGAAACGCCGTAACGGAAATACGGAGACAGGGTATTTGCGTAGGCGGAACGTTCGATTAATGCGAGGTCTTTACTACTGGTTAATGCGTCTAAAGAAATGTCTTCACGGATTCGACCAAATTTAATTTTTGGCCCATTTTCAAATCCGTTGTAGCGAAAACGCATCAATAGAATTTCGGCGTCACCCTCAGAAAAATCCATGATCAAGGTGAAATCTAAATCGTCGCGCTCGCCTTCGGCAGACAAACGCACACGACGAGGAAAAATATCCGAACCGTATTCACCGTCGTTAATAGCATTGTAAGCGCCATCAAAACGGTTGTAATCGAGCTGTAATCGACCACCAATGGTGAGCAGTTCTTGTTCTTTTTTCTTAGTTTCTTTTTGTGCAGACAACTCTTTTTCGAGCTGCTCGATTCTTGCCTCTAAATTTGAAAGATCAACTTGCGCAAAAGAAGTCATAGAAGCGGAAGATGCTAGCAACATCCCCAAACAGGTATGAAATGTTTTCATCGGATAACTCTCGGTTTTATGTTTATTCTTATCGTGAGAGCAAGAGTACAAATGATCGAAATTGAATACTATTTTGTGGCTCTAATGTGCATTTAAGCCCTTTTGGTAATTTTGTCTATACTGTTCATGAACAATATGAGCAAAACTCCAAGTCTGGCGCTAAAACCTTGGGATCAATAGCAACAAAAAAAGTTTCTCAATTATCAAACCAACCTCGGTATTGTTCTTAGCAAAGGAAAGATAAGGTATGGCAAATAAACCTTCGGCTATCCATCGCCGATTATTTTTACAAGGCGGCCTTTGTTTTTATTGCAACAAACCCTTAAAAATTGAAGATGCCACTCAAGATCACGTAATCCCCAAATCAAAAGGCGGTGAAGACGGCGATGGAAATATCGTCATTTGTTGCCGAATCATTAATCAATACTTTGGCGATAAATCACCAAAAGAAAAGTTGGCACTAATAATCAGAAATCGAAACAATTTTAAGTGCCCGCGAGAATAACAGAGCAACAAGCCTTGAGGCTTAGCAATGCAATGAAAGCACTTTCAATCTGGCTCAAACTGCCAAAACGATTAAACGTCTCAATGATGTAAATCGTTGAATTCTTAATCGCCCTCTTATGTGATCCCAAAACACGCCGCTTCTGTTAAAATGGCTGATTTGGACAAGCAGACCTCGGCCAGACATGACAACAGAATTCGTTTTCCCTGATCAATATGAGTCATTACTCAATACCAAAATTCAAACAACTCAAGCGTTGTTTACCGATTTTGACATGCCCGAGCCGCAGATATTTGAGTCTGAAAAAAGTCATTACCGCATGCGTTGTGAGTTCAAAATTTGGCACGAAAGCGACCAAAGTTATTACGCCATGCACAAGCCCGGCGAAAAGAATTCTGCCTTCACGATAGACAGTTTTCCGGTTGCGAGCGCTTTGATCAACAAAGCAATGCCGCTTTTATTAGCCGAAATTAATGATAACGATATGCTGCGCAGAAGGCTCTTTCAGGTGGAGTTTTTATCAACGCAAATCGATGAGTTGTTGATTACGTTAATTTACCACAAGCGTTTAGAGAGCGACTGGCAGCAAGAGGCACTTGCTCTGCGCGAACGCTTACGTGGGCTTGTCACCGAAAAACTGGATTTTATTGGTCGCAGCCGTGGCCAAAAATTAAATTTAGATCGCGATTTTGTCTACGAACAATTAATCGTCAACGATAAATCCTATCGCTATCAACAACTAGAAGGTGGTTTTACGCAACCCAACGCCAAAATTTGCGAAAAAATGCTCGCCTGGGCGGTAAAAACCAGTGCGAATTTTGCTGGTAATAGCGATTTATTAGAGCTTTATTGCGGTAACGGTAATTTTACCCTGCCCTTGGCGCAAAACTTTAACAAGGTTTTGGCTACCGAAATTGCCAAAACTTCCGTTGCCGCGGCCCACCACAATATTGACATCAATAAAGTTAACAACATTACCATTGCCAGATTATCGGCGGAAGAATTAGTGCAAGCGTTATCGGGCGAGAGAGAATTTAGACGCTTAAGAGAAATTGATTTAAACGAGTATAATTTTGGCTGTATTTTTGTTGATCCACCGCGTGCAGGATTGGATTCAGCCACCGAGCAATTTTGCAGTCAGTTCGATCATATTTTATATATTTCTTGTAACCCAGAAACACTGAGCGAAAATTTAAAATCGCTCACGCAAACACACACCATTGAAAAATTTGCGCTCTTTGATCAATTCCCTTACACCGATCATATTGAGTCGGGCGTTTATCTAAAACGGAAAGAAAATTCTAATTAATCAGAATGAACAAAAAAACCTTTGATTAACCTAGAGGAAACTCTGATTAACCTAAAGTTTCTCGCGACACAAGGATGTGTCGCCAATTTCAAGAGCGGTAAGCGATTGAAATTGTGAAGAAATTGGAAATCGTATTTTCAATTTCTGTCCTCTGATTAAATCATGGATGAGTTAATCAGAGGTTCCTAGAAGTTTTTACCCATAATTTTTTCGGCGGCGTCGCGCACAAAATCGCCAAATTCTTTTTCGTGGGCCAGACGTTGTTTTTCGTATTCACGCTTTTTGGTTTTTTCGAGTTCTTTCCATTCTTCTAAAATGGGGATGTGTTCGGTTTTTTCTGCCAATAAAAAGAAGGCTTTAAACTCGGTTTTGTCTTCTTCCGAAACACCCAGGCCATTCATCATGGCCCGAATTCTAAGAGCAGCCTCGGTTAGAGTGAGTTGATCGGCGAGCAAACCTTGAGCAATGCGCTGAATAGAATTGTTCATGCGTTTACGCTGATCTTCGTAGGTTTTTTGCTGTTCGGCCTCAACCTGCGCGAGATATTCTTTTTGTTTCTTTAGCTGCCACAAGTAATAACCGGCAACACCCGCCAAAACCGTGATAATGACAATGCCCAAAATCAGCAAATACAACATAAACAACTAACCTTATTACTCAAATATTCAACGAAAAACCAAAAGCCGCTGTGTTTGGCGAGATTTTCGTCACAGTGAATAGACCCACAAAGCATAACACAGCGCATGGATGAATAGCTCAGTTGCAAGGCTTTTGTTAAGATTCCCAAGCGTTGTAACAGCGTGAAAAACTGGTGCTTTAAGCATCGAATTGGTCAACGCACAATCTTCAGCATCTGACAGGATTATCCCATGAGTGGCGAGTTCCACAGCAATGATGAAATTTCCGACAAGGTCAAAGTACTTTGTGGCCACGGTTACGAATATTTCGACCAAGGCGATTTCGACAATGCGTTACGTCTGTTCTATCAGGCGTGGATCACTCTGCCGAGCCCACAAACCGATCGCGTCGAATCCGGTTGGGTGCTAACGGCAATTGGTGATGCCTACTTTAAATCTGGCAAGCATGAACAAGCCATCAACGCCCTAGAATCGGCATTACATTGCCGCGGCATTGACGACAATCCGTTTATCTACCTGCGCTTGGGCCAATCGTTATTGGATACCGAACAACTAAGCAAAGCCCGTAAACTGCTGCTTAAAGCCTATCAACACGGCGGTGCCAAGCTGTTTGAGAAGGAGCCCAGCAGATACCTCGCATCGATTCGGGATTTGATTGGATAGCCAAGTAGCGAACGTCTATGGAAACTCCGTTTGAATTTGATGCCTCTTGCAAAAAGCTATCCCCTGAGGGAAAAGCTCCAGCACCGGCGCGCTCTCCCACGGTGTTGGTATTTGACTCCGGCGTAGGTGGTTTAAGCATCGCACAGGCTTTGGTGGAGCATTTACCCTACGTTGATATTGTCTACGCCGCAGATAATCAGGAATTCCCCTACGGAACCAAAACCGAAAGCGAATTAGTACAGCGCATTGACTATATTTTGCACGCCTTTCAAAAAGCTTGTTCGGCGGATCTGATTGTGGTTGCTTGCAATACCGCCAGCACCATTGCGCTGCCGAGCGTGCGTCAACGTTTTCATCAACCCATTGTTGGTGTTGTTCCCGCCATCAAACCGGCAGCGAGCTTAAGTCACAGCAAAACCATTGGCCTTTTAGCAACACCGGGCACCATCAGCCGCGACTATACCGACGCATTGATTCAGGAATTCGCCCACGACTGCACGGTAATCAAGTGCGGCAGCCGAGGTTTGGTAGAGTTCGCCGAGCAAAAAATACAGGGGCTTTTGGCCTCTACCAATGACGACGGCTCAACAACGATGAGCCAATTGCCAACGTATCTGATTGACGAGTTGCAACCCTTAATTACCGCGCAAAGTGCAGGTATGGATACCGTGGTTCTGGCGTGTACGCACTTCCCACTGGTGAAAGCCGAACTGCAAAGATTAATGCCCGAGGTTAAACACTGGGTAGATTCATCCAAGGCCATTGCAAGACGTGTTGAGTATTTACTGCATCACGAATTTAACCTGCAAGCGCCTACAGAATTACAAACCAAACCCAATTATCGAAGCCTATTTAGTGCTCAACCGCAGAATTTACCCAGCTTATTGAATTACCTTAGCGATTGGTTTGGCGAGAGCTGGTCTGTTGTTAATCAATAAACGTTGCAGAAATACGGTGGTCAGAACTAATCTGCAATATTATTGGTTGTAAATTTCAGTTAATACGTAAACTGAAAGTTTTTGTTCTTGTGGCTTTTAAATAAAATGTTAAATATGAACAATTATAAAAATCGCAACAGTCAATTTTTAGTAAAAGATGGGCTTGCGTTGAGTAGCTCAAATGTTCGGTAATGTTCCTTTAGCATCTAGCATCACATATTAGTTATTTTCGCGATTGTTTTAACAAGTTTTTCTTATTCGCTCTAACCACAAAAAACATAACCATCATCGGACGTGTTAACGAGCGCCGCAAAGCGTTGGCCTCCAGATAGGTTGGATGCTAAGAAAACGCTACGCGTTATGAATGTAATGTGTAGCGATTATAAAATACATGTTCGAGACAAAATGATGTTGATTAGAATTTAGGAACTTCCCATGAGTAGCAGTAGAGAAGCGAGGAAATTAATCCATACAGAACGAGGAAAAGATTGGCTCAATCAATTTGAACCATTGGATCAGGAAATCGCTTCTGCTCTAGCTAACAACCTTACATTGGTCTCTCATAATGAATTTGAAAGGAGTCTAGTATCTGGGATGGCGGAAGTTGATAAAACTATTCCCGGCCCAATTGCGTTTTTTGCAATCCGTGAAATGATTCCACGAAAGTGGGTGTTAAAAGGAAACAAGAATCAAACAGAAGTTTATGTATCAACTCCTTATTACCAGCAAGCACAAGTGGCCAAGGATGGAGTTTCAGTTATACCACTCGGGAATACAGCAGATATTGGAAGTGAAGGAAGAGTTGCTTCCATAATTCGTCAATTCTGCAAAAGAGACACAAAACGGTATTTGAATCACCCGACTCTCGAAAGTTTACGGTCTACGAAATGCAAATCCATAGTTTGCGTGGATGACTTTATAGGGTCTGGTAATAGAGGTTTCGAATTTCTTGACGCCTTTTGGATGGAGAAATCAATTGTATCTTGGCATTCATACAGACTTTTAGACTTCCATGTTATCGCTTACTCAGGCATCGAAACGGGAATAGATTACCTTAGATCTCATAAGTCATCCCCTACTGTACATATTTATAGAGATGCTCCCACATTCAACTCCCTTCCATGGAGTAACGAAAAAAAAGAAGAAATATTTAATTTGTGTGAAAAATATGGAAAGAAAGCCAATAAAAAGCGAAAGCATATGTGGTGGGGCTACAAGAAAACAATGTGTGCTCTTGTATTTGAACACGGATGTCCAAATAATGTTCCAGCAATTCTAGTCGAAGAGGGTAATGAGTGGATTGGGCTTTTTCCAGATAGAACGATAGCAGATACAACATTATCCGTTTTTCCTGGGGAAATTCCTCAGCAAGCGAATATTAAAAGCCTGGATGATATAGGACAAAAGAAGCTCGCAAAGTCACCTAAACTGATTAGACGTGGCGAAGTCGGGAAATTGATACTTGTAATATTGGCACTAATCGCCAAAGGAAAACGCAAAAGATCAACGCTTTGTTATGCTACTGGATTGAGTAATTATAATTGTGACAAGTACCTTTCAAAGTGTATTGAATGGAAATTTGTTAGTCCACAAAAGAGAATTACGCCAACGGGATTAGCCGAATTAAAGGCGGCGAAAAGAATTGGGAAGGTTAAATCTGAACAGCTTGACAAAGGATCAGACTATTATTTCCCTCAACAGTTGAGAAAGGCCACATAGTGACTAGTGTACGCAAACAACTGCCAAGTTGTTGTAACCATTCTTTCAGTGGTTATTGGGGTAAGGATTACCTGATCCCTTTGGATAAGCCTGCGCTGAGCGAGAGCCAAAGCACTCTGGCATTTTCCCTTCGCAGGCTCAGGATGCCAGAGCGCTTTAGCGCTCTGAGTTCATCGGAGTAGTTGCTATGTGGTCTTCTCATTTATATAAACAGGAAGGGATAAAGGCTGGTCGGTCTAGTTTATTGCTCGATGATAGTATTGAACAGATAGAATCTGTATTGGAAATTAGCGACCGGCTACCTTCGATTTTAACTCTTAATCATTTGTCCGAAAGGACGGGGGTTAGTCTTGAACAGTTGAGATCATACGTATCTCGCAAAAACGAGGATGCATACACTAAATTTTCTATTGCAAAAAGGTCAGGAGGCAGGAGATTTATCAAGGTTCCAGCGGTCCAGCTTAATCGCGTACAAAAATGGATACATCAACATATTCTAAGTTCAGCAGTATTCAACAGAGCCAGTTTTGCCTTTGTAAAAGGTAAGTCAATTAAAGACTGCGCGGCGCAGCATTGTGGAGCCACATGGCTTATCAAGCTCGATATTGTGAATTTTTTCGAGTCGATATCGGAAATACAGGTATTTCACATTTTCAACTCTCTAGGCTATCAGCCTCTAATCTCATTTGAGTTGGCAAGATTGTGTACGATTGCAACTCCGAACCACAGCCCACGAAATCGCAATAAGAATTGGCGAGTTATCAAAAAATATAAGGCGATAACTGAATACGACCAGCTATTGTTAGGATATTTGCCGCAAGGCGCCCCCTCAAGTCCTCTACTATCGAATTTAGTAATGAGGAGCTGTGACAACCAGTTAACGAAAATCGCGAAAGAATATGGCTTAAAATATACTCGTTATAGTGATGACATTACTTTTTCTTCACATTCCTCTGAGTTTTCTAGGATCACAGCAAAGGATGTTATTAATAAGGCTAATAAGGTTCTTTCAAAGCAAGGATATTTGCCGCATTATAAAAAAGCGAAAATTGTACCGGTGGGTTCTAAAAAAATTGTGCTCGGCTTAAATATTGATGGAACAACCCCTAGATTACAAAAGGAGTTTAAAGATAGGATCCGGCAGCACCTATATTACTTAAATAAGGTCGGGCCCGTTGCTCATGTTTTAGCAAGAGGGTTTGATTCAGTTTGGGGATTTAAATCTCACCTGAGAGGAATGATTGACTACGCGAAAATGATAGAACCACAGTATGCAGATAGGGTGTTAAAAGAGTTCAATAGCATCGAATGGCCTTTCTGACGAGCTGGTACGGTGTGAATTCCAAGTCAAAAAACGAATTTAGAAGCTTCATATAAACATTTTTTCTTCATTCCGTAGCGCAGAAAATTGCTAAAGAAACTCACCAATCATTCTATATGATCGCTTGGCCACCAAAAATTAGGACAATATCGAGGCTCCGCTTCGCTAAATTTTTTTTGAAACTTTATGCTTGGCGCAAATAAAATACTCTAAACTCATTGATGAGTTTTCCATTATTCAAACATTTTAACGGAATATTTCACTCATTTTTAACCTGCGACGGAATCCATTTTGGCGAATCTTTTTAAGATACAACCTTATTTAAAAGCAATTGCAAACGCAGAAGTATTTATTACCGTAAACGCTCGTATCAGCGAAGCTATGCGCCAAGCCTATGCAGATGAACTTCGCCAAAACGGCCAAAAAGTTGCCATCAGCGCGACTATTTTTAGCTTGCCGCAGTGGATCAATCGTACTCATTCACAATTGCAAATGCTGGACGACAATTTCTCCACAAAGATTGTGATCTCAAAACTGCAACGCGAACTCTTGTGGCGAAAAATTATTGCTAAGCACATTGATACCATGCCAATGGCAAAGCCGGAACACTTAAGTTCTCAGGCAGATTCTGCCTACCGCAGCCTTAAATTGTGGGAAATTGACGACGAAAAATTACCAGAGTTTAATCGCAACGCTCAGCAGTTTCCGTTTTGGACTTGGTTTAACGAGTTTGAAAAAACGCTTGAAGAAAACAATTGGTTAAGCGCCGAAAACCTGCAAGAGCACATTCGTCGCGCCTTTAAAGACGGTTTAATTAAATCATCGGCAAAAATACATTTAATTGGTTTTGATGATATCGCACCCTTAACGCTAAGCATGTTGCAATCCGCCTGTGCAGAGCTTATTGATCATCAACCCACCAACAATACTGCCGCGATAATTAATCGCCTCGAATTTAACAGCCGCGAAGACGAAATTATTGCTGCGGCGCTTTGGGCAAAAAACCTTCTAGAAAATAATCTTGATACTAAAATTGGCATAATTTCACCAAAGCTTGGGCAAACCAAAACTCAGGTAGAACGTATTTTTACCGAGGTATTTGAAAGCCACGCATTTAACATTACCGAACCCCGCTACGCTCTACCCTTTAACTTTTCAGCGGGAACACCACTAGGCTCAACTCCGGTAATTTACGACGCCCTGCGATTGCTGCGTTTGAATATCGGCAAGCAACCCGCCGCCGATATGTTAAATCTTTTAAATTCACCTTTTTGGCAAATAAACAAATTTTCCGGGCTCGCTTTAGTAACTCAAGAAAAAATTCACAAAGCCTGTGTAACGGAATTATCGGCCAACGATGTACGTTATTATTTTTCAGACGATACGCACGCAATTACGCAATTACTAATCGATGCCGATCAACTATATAGACGCGCCGATAATAAACTTTCCGCCAAACGTTGGGTTGAGTTTATTGTTGAACAACTGAGCTTATTAGGCTGGCCGGGGGAACGCCGTTTAGATTCCATGGAATATCAACAGGTCGATCAATTTCAGGAAGTTCTGCAATCGTGTCGTCAGTGGGATTTGCTCGAAGAAACCTTTACCTTCTCGCAATTTTTAACGCAATTATCGCAGCTGTTATTAACCACGCCCTTCCAAGCTCAAGGCAAAGATACTCCCATTCAAATTTTAGGTGCCCTAGAAGCAGCCGGACTGAACTTTGATTATTGCTGGGTATTATCACTGGATGATCAAACCTGGCCCGCAGCGCCCAACCCCAATCCGCTGCTACCGATGGATCTACAACGGCAGTATCAATTGCCGAACGCTACCGCTGAACGGGAACACGCATACGCAAAATCATTAACCCATCGGTATTTAACCTGTGCCAACTCGGTTGTCATCAGCTCTGCCCAGTGGGATGGTGACTGCGAATTAAATCCGAGCGGATTAATTGTTGAAACCACCGCCACGGAATTCTCATTACCTACTCACAATGAAAACCCAGAACAATTAGCAGTAATGCAATCGTTGGATTTATTTGCCGATCACTCAGAAAACAGCCAAGAAAAAACACTTATAACGCCGTTTAAATCGGCGATGACGCAATTATTTGATCAGCGTTCTTTTCAATGGATTAATTGCGAAGACCCTCAACCCTTGGATATTTCTGAACCCCATCGCGCCAGTACATCACTGCTGCAATGGCAAGCCATTCAACCGTTTAATGCTTTTGCAAGATTTCGTTTAGGTCTTAATCCTATTAACGATGCCGAAACACATTTAAGCCCTGCGGTGCGTGGGCAAATCACTCACGATGCCTTGGCGTTAATTTGGGAAACGCTCGAAAATAAAGAAACCCTAGCAACTTATCATGATGACAAGCTCATTGATTTAATTTCGCAAAACGTTGAAAAAGCCATAGATCAGCAAAAAAATCACCTTGGATTTTTAAGCACCGAATTCCGTAAATTAGAAAAACAACGCCAAAGCCAATTAATTTATCACTGGCTGCAACTGGAATTATCGCGACCGGACTTTTCGGTAATTGGTTGTGAGGTAAAAGTAAAAACGGTTTTTCATCATCTTGAGTTTAATTTACGAATCGACCGCATCGATACCATCGGCGAAAAGGTTTTATTAATTGACTATAAATCGGGAAGCTTGCCGAGTACCAACACTTGGTTGCAACCGCGTCCCAGCCAACCACAAATGCCGTTGTATTTTTTATTGCACCAACCACAAGCCTCTGCCATTGCGTTTGCGGCGGTGAACGCAAAAAATCTTGAATTTAAAGGTATTGCCACCGAAGGCATTCACATTCAAGGTGTGCAAATTGCCGATGGTGATAAAACGCCCGATATAGAAGCCTTAAACAGCCTGTGGCAAACGGAGTTGGGATTACTGTGTGACGAATTTACCGCCGGAATTTATCACAATCATTTTTACGAAAATAAACTCACTCAATACCAAGACGATTATTTGAGTTTTAATCGTTACGGCGAAAAAGAATCGCTGCTCGGTTTATGGCAGACAAGCCCAAGCTGGGTATCTAAGGGAGAAAATCCATGAGTGCTGTAAAAACTCCTGAAGATGCACAGGTACGTAATGCCTGCTTGGATATCAGCCAATCGTTTGTGGTTACCGCGCCCGCAGGCTCGGGTAAAACCAGTCTACTCACGCAACGTGCACTTGCCTTGCTGGCGGTGGCCAAAACACCCGAAGAAGTTTTGTGCATTACCTTTACCCGTAAAGCCGCCGCCGAAATGCGTGCACGAATTTTAGGTGCCCTGCACGAATGCCATCGACTTAACGACGATACACCCAGTTACCAAGCGCAAACCTGGCGTTTAGCGCAAGCCGTTATTGAGCAAGATAAAAAACACCATTGGCAATTGCTAGAAAACCCCGGTCGCTTAAAAATCACCACCATTGATGGATTTTGCCGATCCATCACCCAGCAATTGCCTTTAGAAGCTCGATTGGGTGCAGAATTAAATACCGTTGAATATCCCGAGACCGTGTATCGCGAGGCGGCTCAAGAAGCATTATTGTGGCTTGAACGCAGCAATTCGCCGTACCAACAACCGTTATCGGAATTAATTAACAGTCTTGATGGCGACACCTTAAAGCTTGAAAACCTACTCTGCCAATTACTCAGTAAACGTGATCAATGGCTGAATTTATTGCTGCACGCACGTAATCAACGTGAAGCCTTAGAAGACAATACCCGCACCTTAATTCGCGATCAGCTGGCGATAACCCAAGAAAAACTTTGGCAACACGCCAGCGATTTAGCCGTGATTGCCGATTTTTGCGGCAGCCAATTAATTGCCAGTAACAGCGATTCTGTGATTACCGAACTCGCCGGTTGCGTTGATCTGCCTGAAGCAGACGAAGATCATCTACTGCAATGGCGAGCCATCGTAGAACTGTTACTAACGCAAAAAGGTGAATGGCGAAAACGTTTTGATAAAAACATGGGCTTGCCCGCGGGCAAGGATCCGATCAATGTTGAGCGCAAAGCCGGATTAAAAGCCATCATTGATGAACTGCAACAAATACCGGAATTAACCGAACTGTTACAGCGCGTACGCAACTTACCGAGTGCCGAATTCAGCCAACGACAGTGGCAATTTTTGGATAACCTAACGCAGGTTTTACCCTTGGTTGTGGGTCATTTAAAAATTTTGTTTGGCCAACAAGGTGCCGTGGATTTTGTTGAAGTGGCCCAAGCGTCTCTGGATGCGTTAAGCCCAGACAGCGACGGCACTTATAGTGATACTTTGCTTAAACTGGATTATCGCCTGCAACACATTTTGGTGGACGAGTTTCAAGATACCTCGCATGTACAATGGCAATTGTTAAAGCAACTGACTAACGAGTGGCAAAACGGCGACGGCAAAACCTTATTTTTTGTCGGCGACGGTATGCAGTCGTGTTATGGATTTCGCGGCGCCGATGTAAGCTTATTTTTGGAAGCGCGCAGACACGGTCTCGCTCATCTGCCACTGTCGGCCCAAGCGCTAACCACCAACTTTCGCAGCTGTGCCGAAATCGTCGGTTGGGTAAATGAAACCTTTACGCGCGCGTTTCCAGCACAAGATGACATCAGCCGAGGCGCGGTAAGTTACAACCAAGCAACTGCGTTTTATGAACTCACCTTAGATTCCGTTGCGCCAGTTTATCAAGCCGTGCACTGCTACGCCCACGCCATTGATTCGGAAGAAACCAACAATCAGTTACCGCAAGCCAAAACCGTGGTTGATTTGGTCAGCCAACTGAAAAAAGAAAAACCCGATGACAGCATCGCAATCTTGGTACGCAGCCGCTCGCACTTGGCGGAAATTCAGCGTCACCTGTTAAAAGCGGGATTTAAAGGCCAAGCCACCGAAATTGAAGCGTTAAAACAACGTATGGTGGTGACCGATCTAATCAGTCTCACTCGCGCACTCTTGATACCCGACGACAATTTAGCGTGGTTTTCACTCTTAAGAGCACCTTGGTGCGCACTGTCACCACAAGACCTGCTGAGTATTCGCGCCAGTATAGAAGAGCACGCGTTGACCTCAGTACTGAGTTTATTGCTCGATGAACAGCGAATAGAATCCATTGCGTTGGAAGAATCCTCAAAAGCGAAACTAAGCCTTATCGCCAAGGTAATTCGCAATCGGTGGCAGTTGCGCCGACGCAGCACCTTAAGGCACTGGGTAGAATCGACTTGGATCGCGCTTGGTGGCGGCGAAAACTGCATTGAAGCCAGCGACCTAGATAACGCCGAAACCTATTGGCAGCTGCTGGAAAAATTTGATCAAGGCGGATTAATCAGCGATTGGCAAGGCTTTGAGCT
Organism: Sessilibacter sp. MAH1; assembly: GCF_054658315.1. Taxonomy (NCBI): domain Bacteria; kingdom Pseudomonadati; phylum Pseudomonadota; class Gammaproteobacteria; order Cellvibrionales; family Cellvibrionaceae; genus Sessilibacter; species Sessilibacter sp. MAH1. The sequence continues at coordinate 112,518 of NZ_BAAGIC010000002.1, read as the reverse complement.
GGGTATTGAGCATCTTTACGCCAATACTGCGAAAGACGCCGATCCTAACTTACAAATCATGACGATTCATAAATCTAAGGGTTTGGAGTTTGATCACGTGATCATTCCATCACTGGACAAAACGCCAAAATCCGACGACAAGGAGTTACTGCTGTGGAGCAACTCCGTCAGTATCGATGGTGATGAGCTGTTATTGATGGCGCCACTACCCGAGGTTGGCCTAAGCGGTTTTGATTCGCCAACCGACGAAAGTAACGACAGCGGCGCTAACACGCTGTACGACTATTTACGATCAGAGGCCAAAGCCAAGAATTATTTTGAGTCGGTGCGTTTGCTGTACGTGGGTTGTACTCGGGCAATAAAAAGCTTACATCTATTAGCCAATATTAAACTCACCGAAGCCGGTGAAATGAAATCTCCCGGCGCAAGCAGTGTATTGGCGGCCATTTGGCCGGTGTTCTCCAAACAATGTCAGCTCATTGCTCCAAGTCTGGTTGAATCGTCAAATCAACCTACCGAGCAGGTTCAAGACAGCATTCAGTGGCATAAGATTTTACGCTCCACAAGAACCGAACCCTTCTTGTTTGCCAAAAACAATCTACTCAAGGCTTCTCGTGGTCATGAATATTCTGACGAAATCAACCTGCCGGAACCGCTCAATTTTGATATCACCGCGCAACAGGCATTCGGTACAGTAGCGCACAAAATGCTGGAGATGTTCGCCAACACGGGAATTACACATTGGTCTATCGAAAAACTCGAACAGAAACGTGAGTTTATTAAACGCGAATTCATGCAATCGGCCATTTATGGCATTGAAGCGAACCTACTCACCGCGCGCGTTGTTGCATTGTGTGAAAAAGTCTTAAACTCAAAAATTGGCGTGTGGATTTTGAGCGACCACAAAAATGCCGCCAGTGAGTTTTCTTTAATGGATTGCGACAGTAATCGTAGCTACGTTATCGATCGCACATTTATTGACGAGCACGACGAACATGGCGAAGTTCGCTGGATTATTGATTACAAAACAGCCTCTGTCGCATCCGGTGCTAACATTGAAGAATTCATTGCTTATGAAGTGAATTTGTACGCCGAACAACTCAATCAATATAAACGATTGTTTAGCGCTATCGACTCAACACCGGTTAAGGTTGCACTTTATTTCCCAAGCCTAGATTTACTGCAAGAAATCTCCGAATAAGTGAAAGAATAATGCGATAAATTAAGTCTCTGGGGTTAAATTTTGTCGCCTGAATAGATTACAATCGAGACATGCTTTGAAAGATGAATATTTAAACAAGATCGTACGGTTACACTTGGAAGTGAGTACACCTTGATATCGTTAAAATAAACACCACTAACTCAAAGCAAATGCTTTACCGATTTCATTGAATTACAGACAGGCGCGATTATGAGCCAAGAACAAGAAATAAACGATTTGAATGTGGTTTCCCAAGAAGTGCTAATTACCCCGCAGGAAATCAAAGCTAAACTCCCATTGACCGACAAAGCAGCCGCAACTGTTGCTGCCGGACGTTTAGCCGTAAGAAACATACTTGACCGTAAAGACCCACGCATCATGATCGTTGTGGGCCCGTGCTCTATTCACGACGTAGACGCCGCAATGGATTATGCCCGTCGTTTAAAAGACTTGGCAGAGCAAGTAAAAGACACTCTGCTAATTGTCATGCGTGTGTATTTTGAAAAGCCACGTACCACCGTTGGCTGGAAAGGTTTAATTAACGACCCGTATCTGAACGATTCTTTTAAAATTGATGAAGGTTTGCACATTGGTCGCAAGCTTTTATTGGATATCGCCGAGCTTGGCCTACCTACCGCTACCGAAGCCCTTGATCCCATCTCGCCACAGTACATGCAAGATTTGATCAGCTGGTCGGCCATTGGTGCGCGTACGACCGAATCGCAAACTCACCGCGAAATGGCCAGTGGCCTTTCTTCGGCAGTGGGCTTTAAAAACGGTACCGACGGCAGCCTGACTGTTGCTATCAACGCACTGCAATCTACCGCTAATCCACACAGATTTTTGGGCATCGACAACGAAGGTAAGGTTGCCGTTATTCATACTCGTGGTAATGCCTATGGGCATGTTGTGTTGCGCGGCGGAAACGATAAGCCTAACTATGACTCGGTAAGCGTAAACATTTGTGAAAATGAGCTGGAAGCAGCAGGTATTCAACCGAACATCATGATCGATTGTAGCCATGCTAACTCCAACAAAAACCACGAATTACAGCCGTTGGTTATTGAAAACGCGACCAATCAAATTGTTGAAGGCAACAAATCAATCATTGGTTTGATGATCGAAAGTAACATTGGCCCCGGCAGTCAAAAAATTCCTGAAGACTTATCGCAATTAACCTACGGCGTTTCTGTAACCGACAAGTGTATCGATTGGGATACCACTGTTACCTGCTTGACCGATATGGATAAGGCGCTAAAAGATATTTTGCCAACACGAAACAATTGATCATCAAGACGGCATAATTGATTAGACATAATTGATTAATAGTGGCGGTGAGGCTTGCTGAGTCGTCAAAAACTCTTTTAGTTCCTGCTAAAAAGCACGTGTAACACGTGCTTTTTTTGCATTCCGCTTTCTTAAATCCAAGCACAGCGCTATCGGCTGTATCATCAAAAAGCTCTCGCCCATTCAAAATCTATCCTGTTTTGCGTTACATCCGATATCCAGACATCAAATTGAACGCCTAATATAAGTAGTCAGTCTGTTTAAAATTATTTTGAAGACAAAATTTATCGATCTTTAAATCGATTTCGTGTTTTGCTAATTCGCACAAAGAAAAGATTCTTACAGGAAGTTAAAACGTAAAAAATCCTCTACACTTTATATTGAATGTATATTACTGCGCCAATTAATTATCCACAGCCTAATTGGAAGCTTTCTATACACTCAGAAACAATATTGAAATAGTTAAAAGATGATATATATTTTTTAATATAACCTTTTACTATATTTACATCATAAAAAAGCCAAAACGTTTAAACAAAATCTCCATAGGTGTAAATTATTTTGAAAAACCGATCGGTTTTTTAGTTAGACCCTGCAAGTTTTGCAGAGCTTCACATATTCGCTATGGTTATTTTTTTGGCTTATTGATACAGTAATTAAGTAATAAGCAAGACATATTCGAATTTTAGAATGTTAACAACTTGATTTTTTAAATTTAAACCACAAACTTATTCACAAGTTATTCAACTAGGCATTTCTACATCATGATCGACTGGAGCAATCCGCTGTACAATCAAAGCAATCTGTCAGAAGGCTTTCTAAATCCATTAGAACCCGACGGAATTTGCCTTAGATATGCCAGAGAATTGGGTCGTGATTATGTTTTTATCGTTAGCGCGCAACAGATCGACAAGACCAAAGCACTCAGAGAGTTGGTTGTTTTTTTAAGCGATGATATTTTGCTTGAAGACTCCAACACCGAAATCATTTCAGTTCATTTCAATCCGCAAGGCAAACGTGTTTATCGTCGTTTTAGCATAGAGTGGACTCCCGCAGGCCCAACGCTCAGCCGACCCAAATCACGTGCCGGGGCATCGCATATCGAATATTTGGAAGCATTGTTTTTTAGAAGCATCAATGCGGAAGATTTTGGTGACGACGAAGACGAATAGATCGTAAAACTATCGTTAACACCAACATCATATCAGCCAAAAAAAGCACTCTCACATTTGCACGTATAAATATGCAAAACGTTAGCCCAGTGATTTCTGCCGTGAAGAAAAGCACACAACGATATTGATTATCGCTTGTGTGCTGGAATGCGGGAGCAATTAATAGAAGGCGTTAGTGGTGTCGGTGTGATCCGTCATATCTTTAACACCGGCAAGTTCGGGAATGCTTTCCATTAACGTTTTTTCAACGCCATTTTTCAGTGTTAAATCGACCGCGCTACAACCTTGGCAACCACCGCCAAACTTCAATACTGCAAAATTCTTAGTATCTATTTCAACCAACGAAACATTACCGTTATGTGCCGCAAGACCCGGATTAATTTCGTTATACAAAACGTAATTGACCTTGTCTTCTAATGGACTGTCGTCGGAGATCTTCGGCATTTTTGAATTGGGTGCGCGAATCGTAAGCTGTCCACCCATTCTATCGGCAGAGTAATCAACCTTGGCGTCTTCTAAAAATGGCAAGCTGCGATTTTCAAAGTAAGCTTTGAATTTGCCATAATCAACGATTTCATCGTCTTCTTTTTCTTCGCCTGGACGACAGTAGGCAATACAGGTCTCGGCTTGCGGCGTTCCTGGCGTGGAGACAAACATGCGAATACCAATATCGTCCACATTTTGTTTTTCCAGAAGTTCTGCCAAATAATTCTGAGCAGATTCAGTAATTTCAACCATAGCCATAAAATTTTCGACCTTTAAATGTGTATTTGAGGGCTCATGGATTTTTATACTTGAGCAACATACTAGGAATTGTGCCAAAACCTGAGCAAATCCACCAGCTCAAAGTTTTATCAGCTAAAACAGTTGCTTAAATAAAAAGCATCTTCGACGATCGTTATTTGCAGGAAAAACTCCCAATATAGCGCTATGTTGGTAATTTCAATCCTAGATCAGCCCCGCATTATTATACGGTCTGCACAGACACAAAGCGTGAGAACTTGCCTCAGTCTCGATCTCTGATAAACTGCCGGCCAAAACTATATCAAAATATTTTGATATAGAATTTATTCAAGAGGAACAGATACATCCATGTCTAATCAAAACGCGCGCTCCAAACTGTTCAAAGACGCCCTAGAAAACCGCATTCTAATATTGGATGGTGCCATGGGTACCATGATTCAAGGCTACAAACTAAAAGAAGCGGACTATCGCGGTGAACGTTTTGCCGATTACCACATGGATATCGCCGGTAACAACGATCTCTTATCGTTAACCCAACCTCAAATCATTAAAGAGATTCACGCCCAGTATCTACAGGCGGGATCAGACATTATCGAGACCAATACCTTTAACGGAACACGCCTTTCCATGGCCGACTATGACATGGAAGACTTGGTTACCGAGATTAACTACGAATCTGCACGCTTAGCCCGAGAGGCCGCCGACGAGGCAACATTAGAAACTCCAGAGAAGCCACGATTTGTCGCCGGAGTTTTAGGTCCAACCTCACGCACCTGCTCAATCAGCCCCGATGTTAATGATCCGGGTGCGCGTAACGTAACCTTTGATGAACTGGTTGAAAACTATCTTGAGTCTCTAGATGCGCTTGTCAAAGGTGGTATCGACATCATTTTAGTTGAGACTATTTTTGACACGCTCAATGCTAAGGCTGCGGTTTTCGCAATCAATCGGTATTTCGACCAATATAACATCGAATTACCGGTGATGATTTCCGGCACTATCACCGATGCCTCAGGCAGAACCCTATCGGGACAAACCACCGAAGCCTTCTACAACTCACTGAAGCATGCTAAACCCATTAGCATGGGTCTTAACTGCGCCCTAGGTGCAGACATGCTTCGTCAGTACGTTGCCGAACTGTCACGGGTTGCCACCTGCTTTGTTTCTGCCCACCCCAATGCGGGATTGCCTAACGAATTCGGCGAATACGATCAAACACCAGAAGAGATGGCGGAAATCGTTGGTGAATTTGCGTCCAGCGGTTTAGTCAATATTCTTGGCGGCTGTTGTGGTTCTACACCACAACACATTCGTGCCATTGCCGAAGCTGTCAGTAAATTTCTACCAAGAGCTATTCCAGACCGCGAGCCCGCCTGTCTACTTTCGGGACTTGAGCCGTTCAACATCACCAAAGATTCGTTGTTTGTTAACGTGGGGGAACGCTGCAACGTAACCGGCTCGGCAAAATTCAAAAAACTCATCGTTAACGACGACTACTCAACGGCTTTAGAAGTAGCGCTTGAGCAAGTTGAAAACGGCGCACAGGTCGTAGACGTTAACATGGATGAAGGCATGCTCGATGCTAAATCGGCAATGACCACCTTCTTAAATCTCATCGCCAGCGAACCCGACATTTCAAAAGCGCCGATTATGATCGACTCATCGAAATGGGATGTGATCGAAGCGGGATTGAAGTGTGTGCAAGGCAAGGCCATTGTTAACTCCATCAGCCTAAAAGAAGGCGAAGAAGAATTTATTGAGAAAGCCAAACTCTGCCGCGCCTATGGTGCCGCCGTTATCGTCATGGCTTTCGACGAGACCGGACAGGCCGATACCTATCAACGCAAAATCGAAATCTGCGAGCGCTCGTATCGGGTTCTGGTCGATAAAGTCGGTTTTGATCCCGGCGATATTATTTTCGACCCTAATATTTTTGCTGTGGCAACCGGCATTGACGAACACAACAATTACGCGGTTGATTTCATTGAGGCCACCGCTTGGATTCGCAAAAACCTTCCCTACGCCGGTGTATCCGGCGGCGTAAGTAACGTCTCCTTCTCTTTCCGTGGCAACAACCCGGTTCGCGAAGCCATTCACTCGGTCTTTTTGTACCACGCTATTAAGGCCGGTATGAACATGGGTATCGTCAATGCAGGACAGCTTGCGGTGTACGACGATCTCCCTAAAGAATTACGAGATTGTGTTGAAGATGTGGTTCTCAACAGAAGTCCCAACGCTACCGAAGCCTTGCTCGATATTGCCGAGAAATACAGAGGTGACGGCGCCAAAGCCATTAAAAAAGACGACTCAGAATGGCGTGACCTGCCCGTTGCCGAGCGGTTGAAATATGCCTTGGTTAAAGGTGTAAGCACCTATATTGAGGAAGACACCGAAGCTGCTCGCCAAGAATCGAAACGACCTTTAGATGTTATCGAAGGCCCGCTGATGGATGGTATGAACGTCGTGGGTGATCTGTTCGGTGAAGGTAAAATGTTCCTACCGCAGGTTGTTAAATCCGCACGTGTTATGAAGCAATCAGTCGCTTACTTACAACCATACATTGAAGCCGAAAAAGATGAGGCCAGCAAACCTAACGGTCGGGTACTAATGGCTACGGTAAAAGGCGATGTCCATGACATCGGCAAGAACATCGTTGGTGTTGTTTTGCAGTGTAACAACTTCGAAGTTTTGGACTTGGGCGTAATGGTTCCCGGTGACAAAATCCTAGAAACCGCCCTAAAAGAAAACTGCGATATTATTGGTCTCTCGGGATTAATTACGCCATCGCTGGAGGAAATGGTGTCGGTGGCTAAAGAAATGCAACGCCGAGGCATCGATAAACCACTGATGATTGGCGGAGCAACCACGTCAAAAGCGCATACTGCGGTGAAGATAGATCCTCAATTTAATCTCAACCAAGTGGTATACGTTCCAGATGCTTCTCGTGCGGTGGGGGTTGCTTCAACTCTACTTTCAAACGAGTTGAGACCTGAATTTATTGCAAAATTACAAACCGAATACGCAGAGGTTCGAGAACGAACCGCCAATCGAAAACCGCGTCGTGCACGCATTGGTTACCACCAAGCGCTGCAAAATAAGTTGACTCACGAGTGGAACGCCGATGATATTTTCACGCCGAACCTAATCGGTACGCAGGTGTTTGACAATTATCCTCTCGAAGAGCTAGTTGAGTACATCGATTGGACACCATTTTTTATCAGCTGGGATTTAGCAGGAAAATATCCGGCAATCTTAGACGATAAAGTCGTCGGTGAAGCTGCACGAAATTTGTTTAGCGATGCGCAAGCCATGCTCAAGCAATTGATTGAAGAAAAACAATTAACCGCCCGTGGTGTGATTGGTATTTGGCCGGCCAACAGCAAAGACGATGATATCGAAATCTACGACCCAGTAGACGGCTCGCCCGTTGCTGTTTGTCATCATCTACGCCAGCAATACAATAAATCGGAAGAGGTAACGCTGGCGTCGCTGGCAGACTTTATTGCGCCTAAAAGCAGCGCCATTAAAGATTACGTTGGTGGTTTTGCGGTAACCGCGGGCATTGGTGCCGAAGAGTTATCGAAGTCCTTTGAGGAAAAAGGCGATGACTATTCTTCAATTATGGTTAAAGCCCTAGCAGACCGATTGGCAGAAGCCTTTGCTGAGCGCATGCATCAACGTGTACGTCGTGAATTCTGGGGTTATGCAAAAAATGAAAGCTTGGATAATCAAGCGTTAATTAAAGAAAAATACCAAGGTATCCGCCCTGCTCCCGGTTATCCGGCTTGTCCAGATCATTCCGAAAAAGAAACTCTGTTTAAGTTGCTGGATGCTACCAAGGCAACGGGAATGGAATTAACGGAACATTTCGCCATGACACCGGCGGCGTCGGTTTCGGGTTGGTATTTTGCGCATCCAAAATCAAAATACTTTTCGGTGGGTAAAATCGGCAAAGATCAGGTTGAAAGTATTGCTAGCCGTAAAAATAAATCCGTCGAATACGTCGAAAAATGGCTACAATCAAATTTAGACTACGATAACTAAACGCCCTTTTTCTAAGGGCATTCGGTTAGAGGATGCCCTTATGAATCAAAAACAAGATCTCTCCAGCCCAAAAACCTCTTGGCTACAGTTAGTTTGGAGTGTTATTTGCGCAGCATTTGGTGTTCAGAATAATAAAAACCGCGAGCGCGATTTTGCCGATAAAAACAATCTTAAGTGGTTTATTGTCGCAGGTATTTTATTCACGATTACGTTCATTTTGACCATTTACGCGTTGGTTGTCTTTGCATTAAAACTGGCAACCTAAGCACGGCAGAAACCTAATTGTCTGCTTATTTGGCCAACAAAATCCTACCCAATTATTCCACTTTCAGAAATCTTCTCGCTTATTGCGATTGATTCTCAAATTTATAATCGAAAACCCCTGTTTAGCTCACTCAAACAATGAATTTTGCTCGACATTTTAGCTTTGCAATAATCAACCCTCTGAGCAAGTAACAAGATTAGCTGTTTTATTAACTCAATGACTTAATAAAATAAATTAACGCATTGGATTTACAAGGTTGCGAAATCCAAATTGGCTAAGTGATTAACTAAATCCACCATCGGATAAATTTCGCTATTGTCTTACACCGAAATTTAAACAGTAAAAATTTATACATTTTTGTTATAAATTTTTTTGGGAATTTTAATCACCGAACATCAATAATTGCGACAAAAGTATTATTGATATTTTAAAAACCACGCAGAGAAAACAAAGTAAATGAAGGGGTTTTTCAGAGTAAAAGGAATTTACGAGAGGAAAGAATGAACCACAGCGGGCACGGTTAGCACCCGCACGTATTCCATTTATTGACCGCTAATCCAAAATAGACACGTGGCAACAAAAATCACAACGAGTACGACAGATGCAATTGAATCCGCCAAATTATCGTCTTCATTGTGTACGTGTTGGATCTGAACATCGTCACTAAAATTATTCATTAAAAAACACTCCAATTAATAACTTTAATTTCACGGCTTTTATTTATCGCTTAAAGCCTAATTTTTATTTAGATATTTTTTATTTACTTACAAGATTAATTATTGTTATTAATCGAATCATGTCTAGGAATTAGAATATTTATTTCGATTTTTGAGAAATACGTCTAACACGATGTTACCAAATTACCCGTGTTACCTTATGAACTGCTACCTCGCGAGTTGTGTTACTTTAGTGTATCCTTCGCGACTCTTTTTAAAATTGATTTGAAATAGATTCAATATAAGTAGGCTCTTATCAAAAAGAGTGATTATTGATCAATTTGATTTAGGATAAGCTGATTTAATGTACATTTACGACCAGCATGACAGTCAAATTCTGAATGAACGCGTCAAACAATTTCGCGGCCAAACAGAACGTTATTTAGAAGGTAATTTAAAGGCTGAAGAATTCCTTCCGCTACGATTACAAAACGGGCTTTACATCCAAAGACTTGCACCAATGCTGCGAGTAAATGTGCCTTATGGCATGATCAACAGCGCCCAGCTTCGCAAACTGGCCCACATTGCTCGTCATTACGACAAGGGTTACTGCCATATCAGTACTCGTCAAAATGTGCAATTTAACTGGCCGAACCTTGCCGAAGTGCCCGATATTTTGGCTGAGCTGTCTGAAGTGAACATGCACGCCACCCAATCGAGTGGTAACTGTATTCGTAACACGACCTCAGATCAGTTTGCAGGCATTGCTGGCGACGAAACCGTCGATCCACGTCCTTACTGTGAATTGATCCGCCAATGGTCGAGCTTCCACCCAGAGTTCGCGTTCTTACCGCGCAAATTCAAAATTGCCGTAACAGGCGCCGAATCAGATCGCGCTGCCATTCAGGTTCACGATATTGGCCTACGCGTTAAACAAAATGCCGCCGGTGAAACTGGCTTTCAAGTTTATGTGGGTGGCGGTCTTGGTCGTACTCCTGTTGTCGGTCAAGTTATTTGCGAATTCCTACCGGAACAAGATCTACTCACCTATTTAGAAGCTATTCTTCGCGTCTATAACTTGTTGGGTAATCGTGAAAACAAGTACAAAGCTCGTATTAAGATTTTGGTGCGCGCACTCGGTATTGATGTTTTCCGTGAAAAAGTAGAACAACAGTGGGCACAAGTTAAAGATGGCCCTAGTAAGGTTCCTAGCGCAGAAATTGAGCGTTTAAAAAGCTTTTTTACCGCTCCAGCCTATGAAACTCTTAGTGCAGATGCTGGTGTAGCTGAAGTAACAAGTCTTGCCGCAGAAAACAAAGCATTTGCTCGCTGGCTAGAGCGCAACACGCACGCTCATAAAATTGCTGGTTATGTTGCGGTTTCTCTGTCATTGAAACCGACAGGTGTAGCACCTGGTGACATAACCGACAGCCAACTGGAAGCCATTGCAGACCTTGCCGATGCCTACAGCTTTGGTGAAGTAAGAACCACGCATGAACAAAATATCGTTTTGGGTGATGTAAAACGCAGTGACCTGCCTGAGCTTTGGCAAAAACTCAAAGACAATGGTTTTGCCACGCCCAATATTGGCACCCTAACCGATATGATCTGCTGCCCAGGCGGTGACTACTGTTCACTGGCAAACGCCAAATCAATTCCTATTGCCGAAGATATTCAACGCACCTTTGACGATCTGGATTATTTGTACGATTTAGGCCCGATTGATCTAAACATCTCTGGTTGTATGAATGCCTGTGGTCACCACCACGTTGGTAACATTGGTATTTTAGGTGTTGATAAAAAAGGCGCTGAGTTCTACCAAATTCAACTCGGCGGTCAAGTCGGTAACGCTACCACTCTAGGTAAAGTATTAGGCCCGGCATTCTCGCAGGCAGAAATACCTGACGTTATTCAAAAGCTTGTTGGTGTTTATGTGAATCAACGCGGTGAAGGTGAAAGCTTTGTCGAGACTTACAACAGAATCGGTATGGAGCCATTTAAGGAGCAAGTTTATGCAAAAGCTGATTAAAGATAACGCCATTACCGAAAACCAATGGCAACTTGCACTTGCTCCCAAAGAAGGTTTTGTCGCCACAGAACCTACGTTGCTGCCTATTGAATTCGTTAAAAATGCCAACTTAGAACTTCCTAATCCTAATATTGGCTTATTAATTCAGTCTGGCGACGACATTAGCGAAGCTAAAGAACTGATCAACTCTGTTGATGTTGTTGCCTTGTACTTCAAGAACTTTATGGATGGCAGAAGCTTCTCCCAGGCGCGTATCATTCGTGAACAATTTGGCTATAGCGGCGAATTGAGAGCCAGCGGACTTTTTATTCGCGATCAGTTGCTGTACCTAAAGCGCTGTGGTGTGAACGCTTTTGATTTTTCTGAAAACGCCCTAGAGCCAGAACAAGCTAAAGATTCGCTGGACGATTTCACCAATTTCTACCAAGCTGGTGTTGATCAACCACAGCCGCTCTATCGCCGCCGCCTAGAAAGCTAATTCAAAATTTTTACAGGCATAAAAAACGGAGCTTTAAGCTCCGTTTTTTATTAGATCGCCAAAATAACTAAGAATAACTAAGCCGTTAATTTTTGCGATTTTATTTTCAGATCCGCCCTTACCTTTGCTCGTATATCCATCCAAATCTGACCGAGCATATTCTCACCACGTTGATCACGGCCAATTCCCCAATAGGGATCATATAAGGATGTTTCTACGATTTTTACATCGCCAGTATCTAGCAAAGCCTGCTTAACATCAGGAAATTTACTGACTTTGGTAAACAGTGCGCGAGTCATCATGACACGACGCTTTTGGCGCCAGTCTTTATCTCTGCCACGCTTCCACCAACGATTGCCCATTTTATAGGCATCAATTCCACGCTCAGCAGCACTTATCTCGTCGATATCTTGAGGCTTAACGAACTTTTTAGACTGATAATAATGTTCGGCCGTAGTCCAGGTTACATTTTCCAACTCAATAGGATGCGGCGAAACGGTAGACAACAAACATGTGTCGTCAAGTCGCGAGAAACTGTAAGCCTCTTCTATAGACCTATCGTGTTCAAACATGATGAACGGCTCCTGCCACCGAGTGAATTTGATTTTGAAGATATGCCATCAAAACTGAACAAGTAACGAACGAACGCTGGATAAGACCAGGACTGATAAATGTCAAAGTGTAAAACTCATAAAAAGTATGTCAGCTAACAAAAACGATTATAGTAAAAATCGTCGCGCTCAGCGCGGTTTTTAACAATTAATTTTTTCTACCGAGACGTAAATGGTTAATTCCAAAAAGAATTAAAAAGTGACTGTCTAAGAGACAACAGATATTCAAATTCACATGTGTGCAAATTTAATACAAACAGTTGTGGAACGAATAGAAAAGACTAAAGGAAACTCTGATTATGTCATTCTTGATTCAATCAGATATTCCTCAACAGATTAAATTTTCATTTTAAGTGTAATGCACAGAAAATCTTGAGGAAACTATCACTTTATAATTTTATAAGCCTAATTGAGAACATTATTTAATCTAAGCAATAATTATTTAGATATTAGTTCGTACAATTTACAGCGTAGAATTTTTAACTACCAGTTTTTTTACCGTAAATAACCAACATATATATAAAATTAACGTTAGAGCAAACCATTCTGCGGCAATTGCACCAAATAAATCAGGGGCTTTCATACTGGTAGACATCAAAGAGTCTTGATAATAAAAAAACCAAGGATTTTCAGGCGGAAATACTTGCTTGTGCAACCAATAAAAAACCTCTTTCGGACCAACAGCAACTATGATCACACCAAGAGCCAAAAATAAACTAATAACACCAGCATGAGCCAATTTTAATCGCGGAACAATCTTTGTTTTAAGAATCACCACTACATAAGCAAGAACCACAGTCAACGAAAAATACGCAACGTAATCGAAAAACGTTATTAAGTTGGCGACATCTTGCAGATGAGTAACTTCATCTTGCCAATACATAGTCGCGATTGGTTTTCCAGCTTTATCGTGATACTCAATTTTCGCTAATCCATTGCCGCCGGTATTAATTTCATCGACAACTTCGGCAAAAAGTCGGTAACGCTCTTCGTCTGTAGTCAATTCAAATTGATGTCTGTGCCGATTTTGAGGAGCGAATTTTTCGATGTGTGCGTTGATATCAAGTGTTTGATACCAAAACGGATAATTAAAATTAACAAGTGACAAAGCCTGCCAAGATAGCCAAAGTACAGCAATAAAACTGCATAGAACAAATGGCAACCAGTACAAACTGAGTAAGATGGTTTTAAGTCGAGTCACGTAGAACCTAGCTCTAAACAATAAGGAGTTTAATTAAGTGTGGAATTCTATCGGCACTAAATAACGACTAGATTACAGAGCAAACCAACGTTTAGGAAACTCTTATTTACTGAGAGTTTCCAACAACACAAAAATGTATCGCCAATTTCAAGAACTGTAAGCGATTGAAATTGTGAAAAAATTGGAAATCGCATTGTCAATTTCTTGCCTCTGATTACATCATGGATGAATTAATCAGAGCTTCATTTAGTTTGTGCAGTGTTTTCCAAAAGCAACAAATTCATGCTCTTGCCACTCGTTACCCGCTTTAGTCATCATGGTTTCGCACCACAGCTCATCATAGATAGGCTCATTAAAAATAACTGGAATATCCTGCTCGCTTTCAGACTCGAAGGTTGGATCGCGACCGACCGAATTCTCGGTGGCGGTTTGGTTAAATTCCGGCACAACAAACAACCCAGCGGCGATTAAAATAATGCCGCTGAGAGTAATACCTACCCAAAAAATTTTATTTAATGACATACAAAATTCGCGTAAATAATTATGCCCGACGCCACTTGGTGCCTTCTTTGGAATCTTCCAAAATAACGTTATTTGTTTTTAAGTATTCACGAATTTCATCGCTGCGAGCAAAGTTTTTATCTTTCTTCGCTTGCTGACGCTCGTTAATTAACGCCTCGATATTTTCTGCGGTTAAATCCGATTCGGCACTGGCTTCTTTAAACCACTCTTCAGGGTCGTGCTGCAAAATACCAAGCAGACTCGATAACGCCATCAAATGCGACTTTGTCTCAGCCGCATTTTCTGAGCCTTTGTTCAAGTCTTTAACTAACGCGTGCACTTCACTGATCGCTAAAGGAGTATTAAGGTCGTCTAACAAGGCGTGATAACCTTTTGAATTTGATAAATCAAATTCGTCAACAGCGATATCGCTATTGTCACGTAAGGTGCCGTAAAAACTGTCCAAAGTTGCTTTTGACTGCTGTAATAAATCCGCAGAAAAATCCACTTCCGATCGATATTGTGCAGACAACAAGGCAAATCGAATGACTTCACCCTTGTAGAGCTTCAACAGGCCTCTAACGGTGCGAAAATTGCCCAATGATTTCGACATTTTTTCGCCGTCGATATTTACGAAACCATTGTGCATCCAATAGCGCACATATTCTTTGCCGTCGTGGGCGCAGCAGCTCTGTGCAACTTCATTCTCGTGATGCGGAAAAACGAGGTCTCTACCACCACCGTGAATATCGATAGTTTCACCAAGATGTGCTTTAACCATTGCCGAACACTCAAGATGCCAACCTGGTCGGCCATAACCCCAGGGACTATCCCAACCGGGTTCGTTCGGATCGGACGGTTTCCAAAGTACAAAATCACCGGCGTATTTTTTGTAAGGTGCCACCTCAACACGAGCGCCGTCCAACATATCTTCTAAACTGCGGTTAGAAAGCTGGCCATAATTGCTCATAGATTCAACAGCAAATAACACGTGGCCTTCTGCTTCATAGGCGTGGCCTTTTTCAATTAATGCCTGAACCAGTTCAATCATCTGTTGCACATGTTCAGTTGCCTTAGGAACAATCGTTGGCGTTAAGTTATTCAGCGCCGCCATATCATCTTTGTAGGCATCAATATATTGCTGGGTAAACTCCTCGATGCTTTGATTAGCCTCGTGAGCACCTTGCATAATTTTGTCGTCAATATCGGTAATATTTCTTGCGTAGGTTACCTTTGGATAAAGGCTTTGCAGCATACGAAATAATGTATCGAAAACTACAACTGGGCGAGCATTACCAATATGAACATAGTTATAAACGGTAGGACCACAAACATACATGGTGACAGATTGCGGATTTAAAGGCTCGAAGACTTCTTTTTGACGAGTTTTTGTGTTGAAAACTCTAAGCTTAGAATTTTGTTCCATAACAATTTACAACCAATTTGTTCGAATGACTTGCCGGTACAGGCTTTTTGGGCACTGGCTCTCAAACAATTATTAAATAACGAATTTTATCTATTTACAGAAACTTGGATTAATTCAAAGTTTCACTCGATACAGGCAAACATCGTAAATTTCAAAAAAAGCGCTTAAATTTGAGCACTAAAAAATCATCGGTCTTTAATAGCTAACCGAAAAAAATCGTGTTTCGCCGCTAATTTTCATGGTTTAACACGTATTTCGAAATTTATGATTTGCAAAAAATAGACTTTTCCATTTGAACAAAACCCATCAATTACCAATAATTGATGGGTTTTAATCGCGTCTAATTACGTCAATATTAATCGCTAACTTTATTTTCCCAATTATCTTTTAAACCAATGGTGCGATTAAACACGGGCTTTTCAGGGGTAGAATATCTGCTGTCTATGGTGAAATAACCTTCACGCTCAAACTGATACGCCTGCCCCGCTTCGGCTCCAGCAAGACTTATTTCGGCTTTACAACCTTGAATAATTTCTAGAGATTTTGGGTTTAAACACTCTAAGAAATTCTTACCGCCAGCATCGGGTGCCTCATCCATAAACAACCGATCGTAAAGACGAACCTCACAGTCAACACATTCTGTGGCAGAAACCCAGTGAATAACGCCACGAGGCTTAATGCCCTCTTCAGGATTTGTACCAATGGTATTAGGTACCAAAGAGCAGTAAACCGTTATGATATTTCCATCGCTGTCTTTTTCGACGGAATCGGCCTTGATAACCGACGCACCGCGTAAACGAACATAATCACCCGATACCAAACGCTTAAATTTCTTACGTGACAAGCTGGTGTCTTCGGTAAAATCTGAGCGATCGATAAAAATCTCTTGCGTAAACGGCAGACGTCGCTCACCCAATTCTGGTCGATTTGGATGACAAGGTTGTGTGACCTCAACCGCAGCTTTACCACCGGCTTCGTCTGCGAAGTTAGAGATTACAAGCTTGAGCGGATCAAGCACACACATCGCACGTGGCGCGTTTTCGTTAAGATCATCACGCACAGCGTACTCAAGCATGCCCACATCAACCACACTGGCGGACTTGGTCACACCAATCATGTCGCAGAACTTACGCAGTGCTGCGGCTGAGTAACCACGACGACGCAAACCAGAAATGGTTGGCATACGTGGGTCATCCCAAGCATCAACGTATTGCTCATCGACTAATTGTTTGAGCTTACGCTTGGATGTCACCGTGTAGTTAAGCTCTAAGCGAGCAAATTCGTATTGCTTTGGTTTAGCCGGAACCGGTAGGTTGTCAATAAACCACTCGTATAACGGTCTGTGGTCGGCAAATTCCAGTGTGCAAATAGAATGTGTAATGCCTTCAATAGCATCGCCTTGACCATGAGCAAAATCGTAGGTTGGGTAAATGCACCATTTATCGCCGGTTTGATGATGCGAAAGCTTACGAATTCGGTACAAAATTGGATCGCGCAAATTGATATTGCCGGCGGCCATATCTATCTTCGCACGCAATACGCAAGCACCTTCTTCGTATTCGCCCAAACGCATTTTCTCAAATTCGGCGAGATTTTCTTCAATTGTGCGATCACGAAAAGGACTGTTTCGTCCAGGCTCCGTCAAGGTACCACGATATTCACGGGCCTGATCGGGAGACAGCTCACACACATAAGCCTTACCTTGTTGAATAAGGTACACCGCCCACTCGTGTAATTGATCAAAGTAAGAAGACGCAAAATACACCGCTGGGCTGGTCGGTTCACCGATTTTAAAACCCATCCACTCAACATCTTTACGAATAGAGTCGATGTACTCTTGGTCTTCTTTAGCAGGATTAGTATCGTCGAAACGAAGATTGCATTTACCACCAAATCGCTGCGCCAAACCAAAGTTAAGGCAGATTGATTTAGCGTGGCCAATATGCAGATAACCATTAGGCTCTGGCGGAAATCGCGTGACTATATTGGTGTGTTTACCGCTGGCTAAATCTTCGGTAATCACTTGTTCAATAAAATTTAGCGGCCGATCATTTTTCGACTCAATTTCTTTATTCATTAATCGATCAACTTAATCCAAAAGATATTAATTACTTACCCAAGGGCAAACGTTTCTATTTTTAATAAGCGCTTTGCAATATAGACGTTCTATTGAGGATCATTTACCAGAGACTCTCTGCAATTTTCTTGCACAGGGCCTAAAAATCCTAAATAAAGCCTTAAACGCATCAAATATAACAATTTAATGCTGCAAAGCAGCGTCGAAATTTGAGCTATATTGATATGGACAAAGGCGCTTCCAACACATCAATAAGTCATTCGAACTCGGCCAACACGTTTTGCGATTACGGGCAAAGCGCGTATTATAGCCGCCTGCCAAAGACCTAACAGCCAATCATGAAAAAAAATTCCGGTTTTAGGTGAATAATTTATAAACAAACGCTTATCTGGAGAGCAATATGGTCACTTTAGAAACCAATTTCGGCAAAATCAAAATCGAGCTGGACTTCGAAAAAGCTCCGGTAACCGCTGCAAACTTCAAGCAATATGTCGAAGAAGGCTTCTATGACGGCACTATTTTTCACCGCGTAATCGATGGTTTCATGATACAAGGCGGCGGCATGGACGAAAACATGAAAGAAAAATCCACCCGCGACCCTATCCAAAACGAAGCCGATAACGGCCTAAAAAATGAGCTAGGCACTGTAGCTATGGCGCGTACCATGGACCCGCACAGCGCAACCGCTCAATTTTTCATTAACGTAAAAAATAACGACTTTTTGAATTTCTCCGGCAAAAATACTCAAGGCTGGGGATACTGCGTCTTTGGTCGTATCACCGATGGCATGGATGTCGTGAATAAGATCAAAGCTGTTGCAACTGGCAATCACGGCTTTCATCAAGATGTCCCTAAAGATACCGTCGTGATCACCAAAGCAACCATCGATGCCTAATTCAAAACAATGAGCACTCTACTTATTTCAGACTTGCATCTTGAAGAGTCACGCCCACAGATTACCAAGGCATTCTTCCGATTTCTGAGCACACAAGCAAGCGATGTCGATGCCCTGTATATCTTGGGTGATCTGTTTGAGGCTTGGATTGGCGACGATGACGACAGTGAGTTTGTACGCCAGGTGAAAGAAGCGCTGCTGCGTTTCACGCAAAGTGGCGTACCAACCTACTTTATTCACGGTAACCGAGACTTTTTGATTGGTGAGAAATTCGCTGAAGAAACTGGTGTAACTCTGCTTCAAGAAAGCACTGTTGTTAATTTTTACGACGAACCTGTACTGCTGATGCACGGCGACACTCTGTGCACTCTAGATCAACAATACATGGCGTTTCGCGAACAAGTGCGCTCGGCACAATGGCAGGCGCAAATATTGTCGCAATCCATAGAGGCTAGACGCCAAATAGCTGCTCAGTTGCGTAACCAAAGCGCGTCCATGAGCAGTAATAAGGCCGAAGATATTATGGATGTAACTCCGGAAGAAGTAACTTCTGTTATGAACCGCGAGAAGGTTACAAAACTGGTTCACGGCCACACTCACCGCCCTGCAAGACATGAGTTCAATCTTGGGAAAAAACCCGCTGAACGCATTGTTTTAGGAGACTGGGATCAAAATGGCTGGTATCTAGAGGTTAAACCCGATAATTGGCAATTACACCAATTTTCATTATCTACAAGTTCGGCATCAGCCTCGGCTAAATAGTCATTAACTGCCGATTATTGCTGCTAAAGCGTAATCGGCTGTCATCTTTCTGAAATAATCTCTTTAAACACTGTAATTTTATGGTTAAAGAATTTGCCTATCAATTTTCATCGAGTACTAATGCCTCTCGGTTTTTAGCAGAATTACAAAGTGGTTTTTTAACGAAGGTTAAATACAAATCTCGCCGTTACAAAAATGATCATCAAATATACGTAAGCTATGTATTCGACTCAGAACTAGAGTTTGATGATAGCGCGCAACAACTTGACGATCTTGCCGCGCAGTACGAAGGCTACGAAATATCGGTTTAAAAACTGACTAATAAACAATAAAATAAATAATTCTTAGTTCAACAAACCTAATAAATACGAAAATTCAAATATTTTAATACTTTTGTAATTAGGCATGAACACCCTCTTTTCTATCAATATTAATTAAAAATATTCATTATCAGAATCAAAACAAAACTCATCTACTAATTTTCCAGGTGCGACAAATCCATTAAATATTCTTAACCTAAGCTTATTTCCGATAATTTAAGTTAATAAGTTTGTTTTGAAATTCAATTTATAACTGTCATTTTTTGCGTAAAACACGTAAAAAAACGCTGTTTCTTTTTAGTCTTTAAAGAATAATAAATATCCCGCCGCTTGTTATGAATTCGTTACCTTATTGTGATACACGAATGAATGCGTATAATTACACTCGATATGGTTCGGTGCGTTCGGCGCGTAGGGAATACAAACCGAACGTAGTTAATTATCTTCAGATAGCTAACATCTTCGAATCATATTATTTGGCTTAGTCACCCAAATACATAAACTTTAAAACGCAGTTGTTCATACAAATAAAATAATCGGTTCAATTTGAGTGTTTTATTTTATGAATAGCTAATGATTATTTACTTCTGTCTAGTCAACAGCAGTACTAGTCATGTTTTAAGAATAATGCGCGAATTCTCTGTCACGACGAGAAAAATGTGCTTAAAGATTACTTCTTACTCTCATAATGGGATGTTTTTTGCCGGGAATTACCCGGCATTTTATCGAAACAACTCACCAAAAACTCCCACCTTTCATCAATTTCGTAATAAAAACCACCTAATACTCTTCCATAAAGAATTAAAATCTTAATTAATCGGTGATTCGTTAGATTCAATAACAAAAAAGTTCAGAAAGAACAGATTTACCATTTAGATAAAAAATCGGAGAAGATGACCTGTTCGAAAATTCTATAAAATTAATTGTTACATTAATTAAAAGAAACTGTGATCCCAACAATGCATGCCTAAGTAATTGAAAATAAAAACATTAACTTCAATGACGCGACAAATTATCGAGTGAAAAGATACGATTAAAGGAGCGTGCAACTAACTCCTTTAATATTTTAGACTCTAACGAAATTCAAAAAAACTTCATTAAATATAGAAGGCAGCTTTAAACAATATAACAACCAGCGAATTACTTAAAAGCCATTAAAATCAAAAACTCCACTGGAATAATCTTCACCGAAAGTCAGCGATAAATTCGCTACTTGATATATTGCGGATAATAACTGCTGCACGGTCAATTCTGCCATAGGATGAATAAACGCTGAATATAAAACACCATTACTAACTGCGTAACGAGCGTCTAGTGCGCGGTGGAAATTAGACTGCATGATCGCCGAAATTTGCTCTTGGGAGAGATTTTTGTAATCAGTGATTGGGCTGATAATACGCATACGATTACTGTTAGGGTCCATCACCATAAACATCTGGACTTCGCCAACATAAAACTCCATAAAGCCATTCTTGCCTTTTACTTGCTCCGAAAGCTCTCGAACCGCGAACTCCAATTCGGCGGGAGTTAGCGCAAAGCTTGCATTTGCCGACAAAAACACGCTCAACAGCAAGTATTTTAAATATTTTTTCACCCTAAAACCCTCAATTGTTGACGATATAATCTATAGGAAACTCTGCTTAACCCAGAATTTCCAGCGACACAAGGACGTGTCGCCAATTTCAAGAACGGTAAGTGATTGAAATTGTGAGGAAGTTGGAAATCACATTTTCAATTTCTACCCTTTGACTCATTCATGGATGAGTTAATCAAAGGTTCCCATACAGGAACTTGCCCGAAAATATCAACTCTGCCCTATCAAAATTAAAAAGCAAGTTCAAAATTTGAAAAGTACAAAATCTATAGAAATGAACTTCACAACTGGATAAAAACCACACTGTATTAGCCGAACAACAGCACTAAACGCCACCATAGACGGCTCACAGGCAGAATATTGATCAAATTCGATATTAATAAGGATTCAACAAAATGGAAGAAAAAAGACAATATTAATCACTGTTTAGACAGCGTAACCAAGGAAAGCTAGAAATCCGGGTATACGTTCGAGCTTATTTCTTGAATACCCGAACAGTAGACGCCGGGAACTTTTCAAGCTTCGCCGCCGGACGTATAGGTCTCTGAACTAAGTTGCCGCCACAATTAGGGCATCGATGATCTAACTCAGATTCAGCGCAGGACTGGCAAAAGGTGCATTCAAAAGAGCAAATTAAAGCCTCTTCGGATTGCGGTGGAAGATCTTTATCGCACCATTCACAGTTAGGTCTTAACTCCAACATAGATTAGATCTCGGCAAGGAATGTCAGCTAAGAATACTGAGAGGCATCTATGGATGTAAACAATGTTTCTTGCGAGGTGATCAGAAAGAGGCGCTGAAATTCCAGCGCCTCCCATTGAATCAAAAGTCTGTTATACCTGCTCAGCAAGCCAATCGTTGATCTTGGTTCTTAATACCGGTAACGAAATCGCACCATAGATAAGAACTTGATCGTTAAAGGCGCGCAAATCGAATTTATCACCCAACTGCTGCTTGGCTTTTTCGCGCAACTCAAGAATGGTTAGCTGGCCAAGCTTGTAAGAACACGCCTGCCCTGGCCACACGGAGTAACGCTCCACTTCACGAGTTACAGAAGCCAAAGAGCCGCCAATAGCCGAGTGCATATACTCAATGGCCTGCTCACGGCTCCAATGTTTGTGGTGAATACCGGTATCAACCACCAAACGGGCGGCGCGGAACAACTCTGATTGTAAGCGACCGAGATCACCTAATGGATCGGTATCGTACAAACCCATCTCCTTCGCTAATACTTCAGCGTATAACGCCCAGCCTTCGCCATAAGCACTGTACCAAATCATATTTCGAATCATCGGCATGTCAGAAATTTCTTGAGCGATAGCCACCTGAAGATGATGCCCCGGACTGGCTTCGTGATAAGTCAGTGTTGGCAAGGTAAATTTAGGCCAATCGGCAGTATCTTTTAGGTTGATCCAGTAAATACCGGGACGCGAACCATCAAGTGACGGCGAAGTGTAATAACCACCGGGGGCACCGTCCTGTTCAAACTCAGAAATACGACGCACCTCAACACCCGCTTTTGGCAGAGTCAGCAAAATTTTCGGCAGCATCTCCGTTACTACAACCATTTGATGGTTGAGATCATCAAGAAGTGCTTGGCGACCTTCGTCGGTATTCGGGTACAAGAACTCTTCGCTCTCGCTCAAGCTATTGTAGGTAGCAATAACATCGCTTGTATCATAGCCTTCGGCTTTAAGAATTTTGGCCATTTCGCCTTTAATTCTTTCAACTTCAGACAAACCAAGATTGTGAATGTCTTCTGCCGTTTTATCACCAGCACCAAAGTTTTGTAACGCTAACTGATAAAGCTCTTCACCGTTTTTAAGATCCCAAACACCGGCATTCTCAGAAGCACTGGCAACCATTTTGTCGAGAGCGCCTTTCAACGTTGTATAGCCAGGATAAACGCTGGTTTTAACCTGCTCGACAACTTGTGCTGTTAACTCTGCCACTTCGTCTTCAGAAAGATCACTGCCTTCGCTCAAACGTGCAGTGAATGAGACTGCCAGTGGATGCGCTTCAGGCGCTGGCGCTAAGAATTGATCTACGTACGAGCGAGCACCTTCGGCAGCAAAAGAAGGAAGAATTAAGCCTTTTTCGACGTCTTGGTTAACAATCTCGGCCACACCCTCAAAAAAACTTTTGATTTGAGAAAGACGCGCAATATAGTCTTCAGCGTCTTTCTTAGATGTTAACGGATGTTCAGTTTGCAAAGATCTAGGAATATCGATCTGAGGACCCGAAATGTGCGTGATGGTAAACGGCGTAAAATACGAAAATGGCCCATAAGCACCGTTTAAAATCGGCTTGAAGGACTCACTCAAACCCACTGAATTTTTTAATAATTGGTAGGTTGTTAATGCTGTGCCGCTGAGTTTAGATTCATCAAACTTTGCCAACTCAGCCTTTAATCGACTGTTCAAGTCTTTTGCATAGTCAACTTCAGCTTGGCTTGCTACGCCCAATTGATCGTTAAAGTATTCACCAACGTAATCAGGAGTTACACCCAAACTGGTTGCAGACATAGGTGACTTCATCAGTACTTCTTTGGCAAGACCTTCGGAAAACTCCAAAAATCGGGTGTTTTCGACCGAAGAAACCACCTCAGACGCCGACTCAACCTGCTCAATTGGCTTAGACTCCGCCGAAGATTGAGCTTGAGGTTCTTCCTTAGAAGAGCACGCAGCCAATGCAATTGCAGCCACTAACGGCAAAACCTTCATTATTTTTGATTTCATAAACAATTAAATCCTAATCGATGATTTCGGTTTTAGACATTGAGAAATAGTCGCCCAAAGTGCGCTCAAACTATTCTCTGAAAAATCTGTTTTATTGACGTAGATATTTCAACGTCCTGTTATAGGCAATGTTTTCACAAGCAATGTTTTTACAAGCTATATTTTCGCGCCTTAATATTCATCTACTGACGAGCAGTTCCCGCTTTTCATCAGTGGCACTAGCAGAACATCATTCAAAGCAAACGATTTCTGTGACACATAGGATTGCCACAAGGTTTAAAAGCCGTGTTTTCTGTGCAGCTAAAGAATCTAAGTTCAATAGTTGGAAGATTTACTCAGACAAGAAAAAACAGTTATGGCTATGGACGAAATAATTGCAGCAACGCGAGTGTGAAGTATGCTGGTATACGCGGGTTTTGATTGTTAATTCAATAATTAAGAATGGTGATTTAGAATGAGAATACTAACGTCTGGGTAAAATAGACAGTAAATAATGAAAGTAAAAACTTGTGAAGAAATCTAGAAATTTATTTCTGGCATAAAAAAAGCCCCAACATATGGAGCTTTTTTAGGAATTAAGTGGCGGACCGGACGGGGCTCGAACCCGCGACCTCCGGCGTGACAGGCCGGCATTCTAACCAACTGAACTACCGGTCCGCAATCGGATCATCCACTTATTAGGCAGTTCATTAATAAGTGGTGGGTGGTACAGGGGTCGAACCTGTGACCTACGGCTTGTAAGGCCGTCGCTCTCCCGACTGAGCTAACCACCCTGAAACGTGGGACGCATTCTACGGATATATTTGACCTTGTCAAACACTTTTGTAAGAAATTTTTCATCATCCAAAACCCAGTAATTGACTGAATTTAAAGCACTTTTTTCAAATTTCAAACATTATGCTGACCGCAAAACCACAATGATCAAATAGCAATCCAATAATGGTTATAAACCGCTCGACAAGGCCGTCTTTATAACCAAATAAGATAGGTAAAAATCCTAACGAAGACAATTGATCAAACATAAATTCAAACGATGTCTAAACTAATGTCTAGAAACACAATAAAACTCTCGTAAACAAGGCAGCTACAAACTTATAAATTGTTCTTATAAGTTGTTCTTATAAATTGCTGTTGCGGAGCCTATCAGGTGGTAAAAGGCCTAGATCTCAGAGTAAGTTGAGCCATAAAAATAAAAATTTGGTGTCACGATGACGGAAGAACAAAACACTGAAATCTCTAATTCTTTGGATCTAACGAATAATAAGGATCAAAATTCGTCCAACTTTAAATTAGATGAAGACATCGAGAAGTACGTGGCTCTTGGTAAAATCACAACCTTACTGATGAAAAATCTAGCCAACCCAACCAGCGCCACCTTAAGCAATCTGCAAACACTGGTCAGAAGAACAGACCCTAACCAGGCTCAAAATCTAGAGATTGCAAAACAAAGTGGAATCGACCTCTTTAACCTTCAGAACTATCTTCGCGATCGCGGACTGCTCAAAATTGTAGAAGATATTCAAGAAGCATCGAGTATTGCAGCAAATTTAATTGGATTGGTTATTGGATTTATAAACTCAGGAGAATCGTCTAAAAGTCCAGAAAACATCAATACACTCATCAGTCATTTCGCTAATGCTGAAAAAACAAAAAAAATACTCAAAAATAAATTCTTATTAAAAGGTAAAGATGCCTCAAAGGCACCCATAGAAATTACTTTGAATCTGTGTGCAGAAACACCCATGTGCTTGTGCTCACCTTATGAGATGCAAGAAATACTTTTAGGTCTATTGGAATTTATGATTGCACTGTCCCACGACAAACAAGCACAAACGGTTTTTCACTTCACCACGACTGTGACCAATACAGAGCTAATCGTTCGCCTACAGTCCAATGTACTAACGACTCATCCCGAGTTATTTCTAAATCAATTTCAAGCTACTGAACTTCAAGAACGTAATTTGTACCAGTCTATCCATTTAATTTTAATACAGATGATTATTCAGCATCATTATGCGGGAAAAATTATCCCTTCATTAATTAATGATTATTTAGAATATACAATTAGAATTCCACTGGATCAGTGATTATCAAAATTGCCCATTAAAAACAGAATCGAGCAACGATTGCACTTAAAAAAACAGGCAAACATACACAAACAAAAAAATAAATTTATTCAATAAAAAAACGCCTCGTATAAGAGGCGTTTTTTTGTGCTATCTTTTTTGTGTTACCAAGCTGAACTGTTCAAAAATTAAGAAGTGTTTACCAGCTTACTTCCAATAAACCTTGGCAGTACCTTCTTGTAATTCTTCGTTAAGTTTTGGCCATTTTTCGTCGGCTTTTTCCAAATAGCCGGGAATATCTTTATTCCACTTTTTCGAAACTGATTTGTCGTAATTTAGGTACAACTTATCGTCGTGAATAGTCCATGACTCAAGAGGATCAACATCGGCAGCGTAGCCACCTGCTGCACCGTATGCACACCAACCACCGTATTGAGGAGCGTATTTTTCAGGCGATTCTTTAAAAAGATCGCGGTGCTCAGCGCTTGAAAACAACCAAGTAGCTTCCTTCCATTCATAAGAAAATTCTTCAGATCCTTTACTAGGTTCGCCATCGGTGAAATACGAAACTGGATCATAACCATGAATAGCGTAACCATCTTCTGCTACCATAACTTCGGTCAAACTGTATTGCTTAGAACTTGCACAAGCTGCAATGGATGAGATTAATAAAACCCAAAATGTACCTCGCAGAAAATTTGAAAAACGACCCATATCAAGAAACCTCATCACAATTACCTCATAAAAACTACATTTAAAAACATTTCTACGCATTAATTAAAGCCATTGAAACTAAAAATAACCGTAAATTTAAAAATCCAAGGTTGGACAATATAATAAGCAAAAATTACAAATAATTACCGATAAAATGTTAAAAAATTTGTCAATTTTCTACAGCCCGTTTAAAACCATCCGTAATAAAAAATTCAAATATATTAATTTTTTGAAAAGCCAAACTATTTTCAAATCAAATTCCTTATAAACCGCAACAAATAAGACAAGTTTTTAAACTAAGAAATAATTCAATAACGATAACGAAAAACGATTTGATCATAATAGTGAAATTAGTTAATGATCACCCCAAAGCACTCATATAGAAAATTTAGAACAGAAACTGAATAAATACGTGCAATTATGCACAGGAGAAATGTTAATAAAATCTCTTTTTTATTAACGAAAGATGAAGATATAAAGTATCAATATTCGAATATTGATACTGAAAAGAGAGTATTGTAAATACTCCAACGATATAGTCGAGCTGTCAGTCGGATATTACAAAATACCCGACTGTTTTTAGGGATGTTTTAGAGCCTTGTTTGCGATGCAATACCACGATCAGGTTGTCATAGCTTAACCATCACAACCTTAATCTTCAACACATTGTTTTTCTCGTAAAATAACCAACATCGATAAAAGGCACGCTCTTACTTGTCGTTATCGCCAAAATCAATTACGGCTACGCAAGAGCTAGAGCTAGAGCTAGAGCTAGAGCTAGAGCTAGAGCTAGAGATTCTGCTCACGATTAAAATATCGTTTGGCAGCCACATTCACACGTGGTGCTAATATCAATGTTGACACCATGGTCGGAATTGCCATTAAGGCATACATTCCATCAATAAAATTTACCACCGCTTTTAACGATACCACGGCCCCTAAAACAACTAACCCAGTGTAAAACCAAACATAATAATGTTGTCTGTCAGCACCAATTAAAAAACCTAAACATTTGCTGCCATAATAACCAAACGTAAACACTGTACTTAAGCTTAAAAAAAGTACCATTATTGTTAACAAATAAGCTCCGTAACCCGGCATTACACTTTCAAAAGCTTGAGAGGTAATAGTAACTCCGCTATCGGTACTGCCCGACCAAACTCCAGTGACTAAAATTACCAAAGCCGTGCAGGTACACACTATCAACGTATCGACTACTGGCCCAATCATCGCAACCATACCTTCACGAATGGGTTCGTTAGTTTTTGCTGCACCATGAGCCATTGCCTCGGAACCAATACCCGCCTCGTTGGAAAATGCACCTCGCTTCACGCCAGTCAAAATAACAGTAAGAATAGTCCCCGTTGCGGCAGCTTCTAATTTAAAAGCATCGGCAAAGATTAATTGAAAAGCCCCTGGGATGGCATCTGCATGATTAACCAACACAACGCCCGAAATGAATAGATAAAAAAGCACCATAAAAGGTACTAAAAAAGCGGTAATTTTGCCGATGCGCTTAATATTGCCAATCAGTACCAGATACACAATAACGCTAAAAAATAACCCCAAAATCAAATCAAATACTAGGTGATCGGACTCATGCGCAACTCCCATAGGAATACCTACAGAGTCCCTAAACAACTGTACTAATTGATTAATTTGAAATATTGGCAGTGCACCACACATACCCGCCAGAGCAAACAGCCAAGCTAACGGCAACCAATTTTTGCCCAACGCTTCGCGAATGACGTACATAGGTCCGCCTTGAAGCTGACCCTGACTGTCATAGCCACGATACATAACCGCCAGAGAACAGGTATAAAATTTAGTCGCTACACCAACAATAGCGGTGACCCACATCCAAAAAACCGCTCCCGGACCAGCCGCCGTGATGGCGATAGCGACACCCGCAATGTTACCTAAACCGAGTGTTCCAGAAAGCGCTGTGGTTAGTGCCTGGAAATGAGATATTTGCCCTTCACCACCTTCACGATTATGTTTTCCCATAAGCGCAGCCAAAGCTTCAGGAAAATGCCTGTAAGGAATACCGCGGGAATAAATTGAAAAAAACAGTCCACCACCGACCAACAAAACTACTAGCGGGGTTCCCCACATAAATGACGAAAAGGCGCCAAAAAACTGTTCCATAAAGCTCTGTCTCTGCGTTTATAAAAGATTGAGTATTCTGATTACAAAACGAATGAAAACCAACAAATCACAGATGAAAAAAACATCACAACAATCCATAAGAAAGACATCTGATGCCCATAACCAACAAGCGCCAAATATTTAGGCACATGCAAAGAGCAAATTTAAAAAGTTGGAAACACAAAAGTGGTTGAGCAATAAAACGATCAGAAAACCATTGTTTTGATAAAACGAGAACAGTTAAACAAAAATGGATTCTTTCATTAGAACCAATAAGCACATAATAATCACAGAATAAACTGCACTAATTTCTACGACACCTGAGCGAAAAAATCACATAGAAAGTAGATTGATTGCTGAAGAAATTATCACCGAGAAAATTGCCTGCTATGCATTACGTACAAAACATGCTCAGATAAATGCGTATTTAAAACTCGAGGATGCTGAAATGTTGTACCACTGAATTGCATACCAATACGCTCCATCACGGCAATCGATCGAATATTACTTTTTACGGTAAAAGAAACGACTTGTTCGAGTTTTAATTCATCAAAAGCATACTGCAAAACCGCTCGGGCAGCTTCAGATGCGTATCCGTTATACCAAAATTTTTTGTTCAAACGCCAACCTATTTCGGTACATGGAGAAAATGGCAGCGGATAATCAGGATTGTTTAAACCGACAAAACCAATTAATTGATTGGTTGATTTAATTTGGCAAGCCCAAAAACCCCAACCATTTCGAGAAATTAAATCTCGCATCTTTTCCAACAAGTCATCACTCTGTTTCTGAGTGTAAATTGACGGAAAAAACTCCATCACGTCTTTATTGGAATTTATTTCAAAAAAATCTTTTTTATCGGAATCTAACCAATTTCGCAGTATGAGCCGCTGCGTTTCGATAACTACACTGGGAGCCGTTTGCATGATTTTCATAGTTGGAACAATATTAAACATCTAATATAAGACAATATAAAATCATTGATGCGGTTATGAATTAAATTAAAATATTAAAAAGAAAAAATAATAAAACGAAAAGATACTGAAGATTAAATTTAGAGGGGTTTTAAAGAAGATTATGTCTTTCAAATGGGGTGGCTGAGGGGACTCGAACCCCCGACGACCGGAATCACAATCCGGGGCTCTACCAACTGAGCTACAGCCACCATAGTAGAGAGTTTAGGTCATCTTAGACCAACAGCAAACAGCTGACTTTGAATGGCACGCCCGGCAGGGCTCGAACCTGCGACCTACGGCTTAGAAGGCCGTTGCTCTATCCAGCTGAGCTACGGGCGCATCGAACTACTGGACTTGCTAAATAATGGTCGGAGTGGAGGGATTCGAACCCCCGACCCTCTGGTCCCAAACCAGATGCGCTACCAAACTGCGCTACACTCCGATGAAATCCTGAGAACAGTCTTGCTCATTAGGCCAACTTTAAACATGTTTTGCAACAAGTTATTTTTGTTGGTGAGCTGTCTCTCTCAAGTGGGGCGCATCATACATACGCACTTTAAGGCCGTCAACAATTTAACAACAAAAAATTTAAATCTTTTAAATTAAACCAATGACTTACCGATTTTGGTGGAAAATTTAATCGATTCAGACGGGCTTGGTCTATTTTTAAACCTGTGGGAGAATACGCGCCCTCTTTTTTATGCAACCTTTGAACACCACAGCAGCCAACTTTTGGTCAGAACTTCGGATATCACCATGACAGCATTGGTATTGGATGGCAAAGCCATCGCCCAAAAGACAGAACAAGAACTTAGCGAACGAATTAATCAACTAAAGCAACAAAGCGGCGGTAAAACCCCAATTCTTGCAACCATATTAGTTGGTGGTGATCCCGCATCAGCAACCTACGTTAAGATGAAGGGAAATGCTTGCTCAAGAATTGGAATGGATTCATTAAAGGTAGAACTTCCTGAATCTACAACTACCGAGCAATTATTATCCGAAATTGAAAAATTAAACGCTAATCCCGATGTTCACGGTATTCTTTTACAACATCCCGTTCCTGAACAAATTGATGAACGCGCCTGCTTTGATGCCATTGCATTAGAAAAAGACGTAGACGGCGTAACCTGTTTGGGCTTTGGCAGAATGAGTATGGGTGAAGACGCTTACGGTTGTGCTACCCCTAAGGGTATTATGCGCTTGTTAGAAGCCTATAATATTCCATTGTCGGGCAAACACGCGGTGGTTGTCGGAAGAAGCCCTATTCTTGGCAAGCCAATGGCGTTAATGTTGTTGAACGCAAACGCAACCGTGACCATTTGCCACTCACGCACCGAAAATCTTGCCGATCATATTAAACAAGCCGACATCGTTGTGGGAGCTGTTGGTAAACCGGAGTTCATTAAAGCCGAGTGGATTAAAGAAGGTGCCGTAGTGGTTGATGCCGGCTATCATCCAGGTGGCGTTGGTGATATTGAGTTAGAGCCTTTAAAAGATAGGGTTTCAGC
The DNA here is from genome assembly GCF_054658315.1 of Sessilibacter sp. MAH1. Taxonomy (NCBI): domain Bacteria; kingdom Pseudomonadati; phylum Pseudomonadota; class Gammaproteobacteria; order Cellvibrionales; family Cellvibrionaceae; genus Sessilibacter; species Sessilibacter sp. MAH1. The sequence goes on along the minus strand of NZ_BAAGIC010000002.1, from coordinate 81,122 downwards.
TTACACTCCCGTTCCCGGCGGCGTTGGCCCAATGACCATTAATACGTTGATTTATCAATCCGTTGATTCCGGCGAGAAAAAAATTCAAGCTCAACTATAGAAAACTCTGACCAACCTAGAGTTTTCAGTGACACAAGGATGTGTAGCCAATTTCAAGAACCGTAAGTGATTGAAATTGTGAAGAAATTGAAAATCGCATTTTCGATTTCTGCCCTCTGATTAAATCAAGGATGAATTAAATGGATGTGTTCATCAGAGGTTCCCATAGAAACCAAATTTAACGAACTGACGACCTCAATGACACAACCACCCTTCTCTAGTAACACTGAGGTTGCAGCGCTCGATATTGTTTATCACGATGATTTTTTTATCGCCGTAAATAAACCCTCTGGCTTATTGGTTCACAAAAGCGAAATCGATAAATACGAAACGCAATTTGCAATGCAAATACTTCGAGATCAAATAAATCAGTGGGTATTCCCTGTACACCGTCTCGACAAGCCTACCTCCGGTGTTCTTCTATTTGCCCTCAGTGATACCGCCGCGAGAGATATCCAACTTACATGGCAAGAAAAAAATGTCACCAAAACCTATTTAGCGGTTGTTAGAGGTTGGTTAAATACGGCAACAGACGTTGATCATCCATTAAAAGAAATACTGGATAAATACACCGACAAAAAAGCCAAGAAAGATAAACCCCCTCAAGAAGCACAAAGCTTATTTATACCGCTAAACAACATAGAGCTTGAAGTTGCCAATGATCGCTTTAGAACCAGCCGATATTCACTCGTTAAATGCCAACCTAAAACGGGAAGAAAACATCAGCTACGCCGACATTTAAAACATTTAAGTCATCCAATAATCGGTGATGCCAAATTCGGCAAGAGCTTACATAATCGTATATTTTCAGAGCAATTAAATTGCAATCGTCTGCTATTACACGCGGCATCACTTGAGTTTTATCATCCATACACCAATAAATCTGTTTCAATTTTCGCTGAATTTGATCAAACAATGAGTCAATTGTTTGAAAAATTCCAATGGCCATCATCGGTTTCAGAGCTGTTAAACAATCATTATGCGTCTTGATAAATATCTATCCAATAACACCACCTACTCCCGTACAGATATAAAGAAAATTATTAAAGCGGGAAGAATTACCGTGAATGAAGTTGTCGAGAAAAGCACCAGCTTCGCCATTTCAGCCGACGATTTAATAAAGCTAGATGGTGATGCCGTAGAAGTCTTCACCGATATGTACATTGTATTTTATAAACCTGCCGGAATTGTCTGCGCGACAACAGATGCCGAACATCCAACGGTAATCGATGCGCTAAAGCAATCGGCAGAAGATGAAAACGACATAAAACTGCTCGATGCGCTCTACAACGAAAAAATACAAATTGTCGGTCGGCTAGATAAAGATACAACCGGACTTCTGCTGTTAACCAGTGATGGCCATTGGAATCACAAGGTTACCTCACCAAAATCAAAATGTCCGAAAACCTACCGGGTATCGCTGGAAGAAGACATTACCGAGGCGCAGATTGCCGAGCTTGAAACTGGCGTTCTACTAAAAAACGAATCAAAACCCACCTTAGCAGCAACGGTAGAAAAGATAACCAACACCGAGATATTACTAACGATACAAGAAGGTAAATATCATCAAGTGAAACGCATGCTTACCGCAGTTGGCAACAAAGTCATTGCCTTACATCGTACCGCAATTGGTCGTTTAACATTACCCAACGAACTGCAAGAAACCGAATACTTCTACCTTGATAATAGCGAAAGAGATACTTTTTGTGAAAATGAATAACGTCCAAGCTTTATTATTTTCTAATTATCGCAATCGCGCTAAGGATGTGAGTCAAAATTCACTCTGGGTATTGGATGAAAGCTCTGAAAGCATCAGTAAAGCTCTACTGAGCGATGACGTTGCTATTATCAGCAATCGCCAGGATATTGTTTCTGAACATCCCACAGAGCGAGCATTTCTGTCAGATTTTAATTTTCAAGTAATATCAAAAGCCGTTCATTGTGTTTACTTCAGAGTTGCCAAAGAAAAAGCCTTAGTACACCATGCGATCAATCAAGCGTATAAATTATTACCGCTTAATGGGCAATTAATTTTAGCCGGAGAAAAAAACGAAGGCATTAAATCTTATGCTCAAAAGGCAAAAGATTTATTTGGTCACGGATCAATCGACAAACAAAAAACCAGTTATTTAGTGATCCTAACCAAAACTCAAACCGATTCCGAAAATTTTCTAGACGACCAAAATTACACCCAATACGAAATAGTTCATCAAGCAGGCGATATTCCATGCTTTAGTAAACCCGGTGTTTTTGGCTGGAATAAAGTAGACCAAGGCAGCGAATTATTAATTCAGGCCGTAAAAGAATTATTAGAAAATGATAATTATGCCGAACGTATAAAAAAGGTAAAAACCTTAGATTTAGGTTGTGGTTGGGGGTATTTATCACTAGAAATTAGTGCATTAGGCTTTGAACACATCTACGCAACCGACAACAATATTACAGCGGTCAATGCGCTAGAAAAAACTTGCACAGAAAATAAAATAACGCACATTCATACCTGGGTTGATGATTGTGCAAAAAACTGTCAAGAAAAATTCGATCTAATTCTTTGCAATCCACCGTTTCATCAAGGTTTTGACCACGTCTACGATTTGACAGAAAAATTCGTATCTACCGCCAAACAATTAACTAAAAAAGGCGGGAAAGCTCTGTTTGTGGTGAACCAATTTTTACCTTTAGAGCAAAAAAGCAAAAATCTGTTTTCAAACTGCACGGTACTAAAGCACGCAAATGGCTTTAAAGTATTTGAATTAAGTAACGGAAACTCTGATTAACCTAGAGTTTCCCGCGACACAAAGTGAGTTAACCAGAGGTCCACAACTACGGTTCGCGTTAAATAGCGTGGATTAAAGCTTCAACGACTCAATTAAATAAGTATGCCCGGCTTGAAAGCCAAATCGACGGGCTTCCGGTAAATTATTAATCGCGTCAGTAAAAGCCTCATAGGTAACCGATTGTTTAGACAGGGCTAGAATGCGGTTTTCATAGCTCTTGGAACTTAAAATAAACGCGCTCTTAAAACAACTGGCCAACAGAGACGATCTAGACTCAGCTAAAACCTTACGTAAATCTGACAATTTATCGAAGTTAAACACCAGTACACCCGTGTCGTTTAAGCGGCTCTCAAGCTTTTCAATCCATTGTGTTGTGGCAGCAATACTGCGTTTTGGATCGCCACTCATACCAGCAAAAACATCATCAATAATAAAATCAAATGATCGCTTTTTATTTTGAGCCACCCAAGCCAAGGCATTAGCTCTAACCAACGAATAAGACTCATCAACGCCAAAATATTTTCTCGCCAAATCAAGATGAACAGCGTCAATATCGACTCCCGTAATCTTACAATCGAGAAAATAATGTCGAAGCATTCGCAGAACAGCACCACCACCCACACCCAAAATTAAGGCATTAGACGGCTGGGTTTGTGACAATAAAGACGGCAAAAACAATAAATCCCAAACTGCACCACTGAGTATTGAGCGATCATTGAATTGCGAATGGAACAGTCCATTCGTGAACAAACGAATGCTACTTCCGGCAGAAGTGACTTTATATTGATTACCGTTAATTGTTTCTTCGAACAAGACAGCCATAGTGAGCAATTGTAGTTATAAATTATTATCTGATTAAAATTCGAACCGACTGTTGACTACAATGTTCGTAAACATAATCGGGGCCTTGATTATGAAGTAAAAACGGCAAGGCGTCATCCAAGCATGGGTACTGGTCGATAAGCACATGACCTGCATCGGGAAATATGAAAAGTGTCGATCGTAAAAAATGGGAATTTGCTGCTTCAACTTGAGACAACTGTGTCACTGGATCTAAACCACCGGCAAGCAAAATCGTCTCTACCGAAACATTCGCAGATTTGTAAGGTGCTAAATAATTCGAATACTGTAACAACCGGCAAAAATCGGTATCAGTATCGTAGGATACAAACTGAGATAAATAGCCGATTTCGCCTAAATTTTTAGAAAATACAGAATGATCAAGCGGATTATTATCAATGCATTGGTTTACAAAATAAACCACATCACCAAACTCTGCTCTCTGACTATTAATACTTGCGTCATCGGCATACCAATCGTTTTTCGATGCAGTTAATAGTTGTTGAATATTCTTTGCAGAATTATGCTCGCGCATTTTCTGAAAAATAGCCTCCGCTAAATAACTTTCATAGTTAAAATCAGCACTGTTATTTGTTGGGGCCTTGTTTTCGGCGGTACTGTTTTCGGCGGTACTGTTTTCGACGGTGCTGTTTTTGGCGGTATCGTTCGTATCGACATCGTTTTGGCTGGTTGCAGAAACTGGCTTTCTGTTATCGAGAGCGCGCTTAAGAGAATCGTCTGTAACCGAACATAATGACGAAGTTTTACAGTAATGAATAAGATTTAAAAATGCTTGCTGATATTTTAACGGCCACTGATTTGGATCGTTATTTTCGAGGGAATGCAACGAGTCTAGCACCATTGAATTTATCAAATCAGACTGTTGCAGTGCAGCGATAACAGCAACACGGGTCCCGTATGAACGAGCATAAATATTGAGCTTATGAATATTCAACAACTTCGCCAGACCCAATAAATCGGTAGCATTTGTCTCAGCCGAGAAATCCAGTTCCGAATATCCAAAATTTTGTGCAATTTGCCAGCATTGCACCAATGATAAAAAACGTAGCTCGCTTTCGCTGTAATTAATGGACAATTTATTTTCTAATAAACGTGATCCAAGTTTTTCTATAGCAGCGCTACCCGAACTGGTAGATGCGCAATCAACCGCTGGAATGGAACCACCTAAACCTCGGTAATCCATCAAAACCACAGCTTCCGACAAGCCCTGTCGGTGATACCAACCCAACCAATATTGAAGAGATTTAGACTGAATTCCCGTTGCCGATCCCGGCCCGCCGGGTAATACCACGAGTGGAATTTGTTCGTCGAAAATATCTTGAAGATTGAAGCTGTTTTCAGGCCAATTAATGTTTGATAACCCAAGATTAGCAGAGCCGTCTTCTGAAGAATGGCCCTGCGCGGGAGTTTTCAGCGACACTGCATTTACGGCAACATCTTGCTCCGAGAGCCATTGAGTCTGAATAGAGTTGCGATGCTCAACTTCCCTCTTCTTAATTACAACAAAAGGTATTTGAACATTATTATTGTTAATTCTGGGGGTGGTATAATATCCACAAAGTACATAAAAATCATTTGTTAAAGCATTGCCACAATCATTTACGGTTATTGAATTTAAATTCTCTAACGATGGCTGAGCGGCAGAGACATTCAAATGATATAAACGCCACGCCACCCCTGCCAAAATAATACAAATTGCGGTACAGAAAAAAAATAAAACAATTTTTTGGCGAAAAAAGATATTCACTCAACTTTTAACTTTCTTCGAAAAAAGATCAAAAATCGAACGCAATTGCGAAAAATCTGACTTAGCTGCAGCGTTTAATCCGGAATCTATCTCCGACTCACCTACATTCAACGTTTTTATAAAACTGCCTTGTTGATGAACATAAGAGTCGCAACCTAAAGATTGCGAAATAACTTCTTTAGACCATAAACCCGTCTGTGGAAACGTGAAAAAAGAAAACTCCTGATCGCAATAATGAAATCGCAGCGCAAACGCATGCAGGTACACCCTGTGTTCGTCTTTTGGTGCAATATTTATAAATACAGATTCAGGATGGTTATCACATTGGTAATCACCACCGCCATAAAGATGGTCGCCTAAAATAGGCGTACCCAGCGATTTTAATGCTGCTCGCAGCTGGTGTGTTTTTCCGGTTTTTGGATATAACAAATACAAGCGTAATCCAAATTCTACGGAATAGCTTAAAAAATGAGTTTGTGCTGGGTTATTTAGGGTTCGATCAAGCCGCCAGGCACCTCTTCTGGCTCGAATCATGTCGCCTTTTATAAGGCCTTGTTTCTTTTTAGGTTTACCGTATGCCAACGCTAAATAAAGTTTTTCAATACTGCGCTCTTGAAACAGACGAGTTAAATGTGCACAAACAGACTTTGTTTTTGCAATTAACAACAGGCCAGATGTTACCTTGTCTAATCGATGGACCGGATATAATTCGTTAATGTTAAGCGTTTCTTTTACAGTATTAAAAAATCCTAATGTTTCTTCATTATCATGGAAGTCTGCATTGTTCGGTTTATTAACAACCAAAAATTCTTCATTTTCAAAAATAACATCGATCATGTGAACTATTACTTACCTGCACTCAGTTTTCTAAAATGAACGAAGTCTCTTAAAACTTATTCCGCAAAATTGTGACTCGCGTCAACGGAATCCACCTAGCGCAGCTCCCAATTTCTTTTCACTCAGATACAATTTCAAATTAATAAATAGCAAAGACGTCCAACAAAGCCATAATTGGTACATCTTTTGTCTAATAAAATTTATACTCAGAAATCAATGGATAATTTTTACCATTCGATTGAATTCAGACATTTATTCAGTTACGGAATTTTTGATCATGAAATTATTGACTACCCAAGCACCAAATCCTCTATTTAAACGTTTGGCGCCTTCAATTTCGGCCAAATTTAGACCAGTTCGCCTAACAGCGGCCGTAGTATCAATTGCATTAGTGACACAATTAACCGCCTGCGGCACCCTATTCTATCCAGAACGAAAAGGACAAACTCAAGGGCGTCTCGATCCCGGAATTGTAGCACTAGATGGTGTTGGCTTGCTGTTATTCATTATTCCCGGACTGATAGCCTTTGGTGTCGATTTTTACCACGGTACAATTTATTTGCCAGGCGGTAAAAGCGCCAGTTTAACGCCAGATGAGCTCAACTCTTTGCAAAAAAACAAGCAAGTTGATGAATCTGCGCTCAAAAATATGGTTAATACAAAATTTGATTTAAATGTATCGCAATCACAAGAGTTAACGCAGATGTCTTTTAAGTCTGTTAACGCTCTTGCCGAGGCCGTTCAATTGGCAAACAACCAGCATAATTTTGCCAGCCGATGACACGCTCTTCCCGAAGCGAGATTGATTGATACTTCGGGAATCATAAAGACAAAACCAATGTCTATTCAGTGGCGCTAGTGACTTGTAATTTACACGCTCTAGCGCCATATTTATGAAAAGGTTCCCATTTCTGCCTCAACCAGACATCGGTAGCAACAATGTTTAATATTCTTACGCCTTCAAAATTTAATTTCTCTAAAATTCGTAAACACATTACCGCCTCTATTGCTTTACTTGCAGTGTCATTACCGGTTTTCGCTCAATTTGTTGACGAAAAACAGTGGCCTAAAATTACTCCGTTAACACCCACAGACGAAGCACATCTTGTGAACCAAAGAGATTCCATTGATGAACTTACCTCGTTAAAACTAGGAACACCCATTAAAGGCAACAAGTCAGATTTAGAGACGTTGCAAAGAATAATTGATCAAAAATTAATCCCGTCAAGCGACAGATTACAATTGCAAGCGCTTGGAGTGGTGCTAGGTGATCAATTTCAAAGAGAATATAAGCTTGAATGGCGTGTCTATGAAGACCAACTTGGCCGCAGTCGAGCCTTATGTTTTCCTCAAACTGAGCACTGTATTTTTCCAATCACTATGCTTTCAAGACGTATGGAAGCAGGCCTAAGCCCAAACGTTTCTGACATTTACGCCAAAACCGCAGAAAGCTTAAAGCCATTAACCCCTAAGTTACCCTACTCGGTAAATTAAACGCTCAATAAATTCAGCTAAAAACTCTGTATTTTTCACCGGTTCGAGTATCCTTTGCTAATTTGCCAAATCTGTAGAAGGAGTAACCGGTGAACGACAATACCGTAGGAGAATCAATAGCCCAACTCACTGCGCTGTACGATGCAATTGCCACTTTTTTGGTGACCTACAGCTTCCAAATAATTGGAGCTATCGTTATTAGTTTGGCTGGGCTTTTGGTCGCCAACAAAGCGTCAAACTGGGTTAAAAAAATCTGTCTTGCGCGTCATTTAGATGTAACTCTTACCAACTTTGTCTGCAATTTGGTAAAAATTACGGTCGTTGTAATGACCGTTGTGGTAGTGCTCAATAAACTCGGCATCAACATTACGCCTATGGTGGCGGCAATTGGTGCACTGTCTTTGGGTGTTGGACTAGCAGTACAAGGGTTGCTTTCTAACTACAGTGCCGGGCTGAATATTATTGTTACGCGCCCGTATCTGGTCGGCGATACTATTTCGTTATTAGGTGTGACCGGTGTCGTTAAACAAGTTAATCTTGCAACAACGGTTTTAACCAACGAAGACGAAGAGCAAATTACTATTCCAAACCGACATGTCATTGGCGAAATTATTCATAATTCCAACGCATGTCGAGTTGTAGAACTGTCTATTTCGGTTGCTTACAACAGTAATTTAGATTTGGCGCAACAAGTAATGTTAGACGCTTTTCGATCGGTAGTAGGCAACGATTCTAGAGAGCCACAAATTGGCATTAATAATTTTGCCGACAGTGGCATTGAATTGGCAATGCGTTTTTGGGCTCCAACCACTAAATATTTTGAGCAAAAATTTCTTACTAACCGTGCAATTTACGACGCTCTCATTAAAAACAACATCGAAATTCCTTTCCCACAAAGAGAAGTTCGTTTTCTAAATTCATCATCACACACCCAATAATTATCTATGAATTATTTAAAACCCTTACAGAAAAACGGCGTTTATTCCGAAGATTTGGAAGACATTGCTAAACTGTTAGAAGATCGTGCGTCAAGCAAAGGATTTAAACATCCTCAGTCGGTCTATCATTCAATGGCTGTAGATTTAGCACTAGGAACCCTAGAAATGAAAACCGAGGCTGAATCTGAACTTGGTAAAAGCCACTCATTAAAAGATTGGTTAGCCATTATTTTGGGTCAATAAAATCGCTTTAATTAAGCAATTGGTAGAACGAAAAGATTTTTTGCGCCGCGCTTGCGGCGCTGCTTTGAGATCGAAATTTTAAACAATAAAAATCTATATCCAGCGATACAAGAGTGTGTCACCAACATTTAGAACGGTAAGTGCTTGAAATTGCGAAGAGATTGAAAATCACATTGTCAATTTCTTCGCTCCGATTAAATCATTGAAGAGTTCATCGGAGCTTTCGATAGAAAAAGTAACTTATTTACAGCAGTTCTCACGGTACTTCTTATAGGAAACTCTGATTAACCTAGAGTTTATCGCGACACAAGGATGTGTCGCCAATTTCAAGAACGGTAAGTGATTGAAATTGTGAAGAAATTGGAAATCACATTTTCAATTTCTGTCCTCTGATTAAATCATGGATGAGTTAATCAGAGATTCCTATAGTACTTCTAAGTCTTATAATACTTCTAAGTCACGTTTAAGCAGCTCTCTCGGTAGATCCTGTTCAAGCTGAAGAATGTTAACCTCTTCAAATACGATGTAATCAATTTCTAACTCTTCACACACCGTTTTTCGCTCTAAACGCGCCGCTAATTGTGTGGGTGTTAAGCTCGTGCTCCAAATATCAATAAACAATCCGACTCGCGGTAAATAAAAATCGAAAATTAAACTCGCACGAGCTGGATGAGCAATATTCTGTGCAACGACCACACCGGTCAAATAACACCAAGATAAAAACGCTGCCGCTTGCGGGCTTTTAACATCAATACCGTTTAAGCTGCACAAACGCGGTTTAATTTCGATATTGGTGAGATTAACGCACGCTTGTTGAAAATAATCCTGCGCCAATAACGATTTGGGCCAAGAGCACCAAGGCACACCGGTTTTAGCGTTTTCGTGCTGAATACCACCAACCGACGCCCCCAAAGGTGTAAGCGTCCAGCCTTTGTGTTCGCGCTTCAACCAACCGCAATGTTGAAGTAATAAATTCACCAAACGGCCGCTTAAGCCAACTTCTTTGGCAATATCACTGGCTTTAAGCGTTTCATCTTTATCAAAGCGAAAAATAGGATGCGTTAACGCACTTTCCGGCCAAACAATATAGTCGCCGAATTTTTTGCTGTGGCGAACCTGACCGCCTTCAAACTCACCCTTGGCGGTTAAATGCCACTGATCGCCCTGCTGAGTCAGCCAGCCCGATTTAATTAAGACTTCGGTGACTTCTTTTAAAGATACGCCCAGCGCATCGGCCATTGCTGACCGAGAAAATACTTTTTCCTTTGGTGTTGCAGAAGTTGGAGATTCTGTCATGACTGAGTTTTTCGGTACTTTTTAATAAGGTCGTAAGCAGCTTGGATTTTTTGCGCTCGCTCGGTGGCCATTTCAATCATTTCTTGAGGAACGCCCTGACCTTGGAGCTTATCTGGGTGATTTTCACTCATCAATTTGCGATAGGCTTTTTTAACAACCGGATCACTAGCATCAGAGGCAACACCCAACGATTCATAAGCCAATGCCAATTCATCTTTACTCGGTGTATAGGGTTGCGAGCCGTGTCTTTGCTGTTGTTGGTAAAATTGCGCCTGTGCGCGCAACATCGCCATAAGCTGTTTAAAAGCAAACTTAGAAACACCTAAATGCTCAGAAATCTGCCCAAGGCATTCTTCTTCAGCATCATCAATTTGACCATCGGCTAACGCAATATTAATAAGATAGGTCAATAAAGTTTGTCGTAAGCTGGGTAATTTATTACCAATGGAATTGAATTCACCGACAACGCCAGGAAGATCAAAGTCCGTTTGACCACCTTTCTTAAAGTATTCGATCGCTTTAGCACGCATTGCAGTCGAAAGCTGCATATGTGCCATAATTTCTTCTGCACGTGCCACTTCCTGCTCAGACACTCGACCGTCTGCTTTAGCAACATGCCCCATTAATTGGAAAACAGAAGAAAAGAACACCTGCTCTGCATGAGCACGATCTTCAGCGGATAACTCAGGACGAAACTTGGACAAACCTCTGTCGAAAAAATGTCCTAAAGCGACGCCGACAATAGCACCAATGGGGCCGCCTAGGGTTATCCCGAGTAAACCACCTACTACCTTTCCAAAAAACATCTCACATCTCTCTTAAATCGATGAACAAGAGTATACCTAACCAGAGGTAATCAGCTCAAAACCTTTGCAGAATTCAAAGCTTGCATCCTAACAGGACTCCCAATAGAAGGCATATAGACAGCAGAACAAAGGGATAGGTTTATGGAGAAGAAAATCTTGAAAGGAAAAAGCTATCAGGATGTAACCAGCGAGATGTAGTCGGTGAGATGTAGTCGGTGAGATGTAACTAGGCAAACAGAATGCGCCTGAGCACACAGAGATCAATGTCGATTCGGCAAAAGGCTCTATGGGAATCGTGGATGAAAAGTGTCATTCGCAGTCAAAAAAAACCCTGCTAATGCAGGGTTTTTTCAGAACAACGTCAGGCCAATTACTTAGAAGTAATTACTTAGGGCCAAAGGTTCCGATTTCTTTCACAAATGCATCGCGTGCTTGCTCTGCAATGGTAGAAAATTCTGAGCTTTGATCTTTAAGAAGATCAAACAACGCTTTGCTAGAATCGATATTGAATTGCAAAAGCTCTTCAGGCGATTTCAATGCTTGAGCTTTTTTAGCTTCGTCTTGGAAAAAACCGGACAACGCTTGAGCAGCTTTTTGCTGTTGAGCAACGGTTTTAGAGATAACATCTGCCTGCATAGTCATTAAAGACTTAACAGATTCAAATGGTTTCATCAGATCTTCGTTCATGAGATTAATCTCCTAGAAATATTTCTAAATAGCGAACTTCGTTAAACTATTCGTACCATTGAATGACTGTACGACTACGCTCTGTACATACTCTTTCGTACGCTTTTCACAACCATTTTGCAATCGATAATGTTCGTAAGGAAAAATAATCGCTGGTTTTCTTACTCAAATGCCAAACATATCTTTTGCTGCAATGCAGCAATTGTTATTCAACCTCATCCTAATGTCAAGATTTTGTTAGGGAAACTCTGATTAACCTAGAGTTTCCAGCGACACAAGGATGGGTCGCCAATTTCAAGAACTGTAAGTGATTGAAATTGTGAAGAAATTGGAAATCACATTTTCAATTTCTGTCCACTGATTAAATCAGGGATGAGTTAATCAGAGGTTCCTTAGAGATATTGATGAACTATTCCAATGAAGACAATCCAAAGACTGATATTACGCCACGCTAAACTCAAGGAAAAAGCATGCGAAATCTGATGCTTGGATGTTTTCTAATCGGGTCATTATTCTCCATTGCAACCAAAGCCCAAACATCAGACCGTGTTCATGAGCCATTTCCCGCCGAGGCAAACCCAAACGGAGTCATCGTCCAAGTCACCTGGCCAGAATCGAACGATTCCATTCTGGTAACGGTTACTAACGCAGATTCTTACCGCCATAAAATACAGTTGCCCAACAAAGCGCATTTGGCCAACACAACTAACCTGCCTGAAAGCTGTAATCAGGCACAAGCAATCTCGCTTATTTCTCGAAAAGTTAACTTAACGCCGCAATCTTGTATCACATATCAATTGCGTATTGATGAATTTGACCCCCCAGCTTGGCGAGGAAGAACCTCAGTTGCTCATCAAGATTCAGTTTGGCAGCTAAATACCTACGATTGGCTAATCCAAACATCTGCGCCAACCACGGTAGAACTGATTCTTCCCAACGGATATTCGGTCACAAGCCCATGGCCGTTACAAACAATGGGCGATAATCACTACCGTTTGAGCATCACCGAAGCACCCTCTAATGAATCAGGGCATTTAATCATCGGCCATTTTTTAGGTGGTCGAGAATTTCTTGGCGCTATGGAGATCGATTTTGCCTACCTAGGTCACGAGAAAGATTTTGGCAAAATACACTTGTGGATTCAAAAAAACATCGAGCAATTACAAACAACTATCGGGGCAAATCCAAGCTATCGAATACAGGTAATCGCAATTCCAACCGCCCCCATTCCCTCGGGTGAACCGGTTCCTTTCGGGCATGTGGTGCGAGCCGGCACACAAACCGTTAGATTTTATGTAAATCCCGCAGCAACCTCCCAAGAGCTTATGTCTGACTGGACCGCTGCCCACGAATTCAGTCATTTGTTGCAACCCTATCTTGGCGATAATGGACGCTGGGTATCTGAAGGCTTCGCCAGCTATTACCAAAATGTATTAATGGCAAAGCTAGGTGCTTACGATGAAAGAACCGCGTGGAAGAATTTATTGGCAGGATTTCAGCGCGGCATGGACGTTCGCCCAAAGGTCTCGCCGAATCAGAGTCCCAAAGCGGGTATGAGAAGCGCCCGCATGATGATTTATTGGAGTGGCGCTGCCATCGCGTTAATGGCCGATGTCGAAATTCGGAAAATGACCAACAATAAACAATCCCTAAATTCGGTTTTCGCTGAGCTAGCCAATTGTTGCTTACCTGCAAATCGCAGCTGGAGCACGATAGAAATGTTCACCAAGCTCGACACCTTTTTACCCGAGCCGGTTTTTATGCCTCTTTATTCACAATGGGCCGACCGTACCGGCTTTCCAGATGTTGCGCCAACGCTTGCCGAAATTGGTGTTATTTATAAAAACAATATTTTTAACTCGAACCTTAATTTCATAGAAACATCTCATACCGATATTCGACGCGCCATAATGTCAGCAGATGTTAATTAACTCAAAAGCAATGGAAACTCTGACGAACCTAGAGTTTCCTGAAGTCAACCAATAGTAATAAAATTACTTTTTAGACTACCAACAAAAAATTACATTTTTACTAAATTCCAAAACTCGGTAATAAACGCAATACGTCCATCTTTTTTCTTGAGAAATACTGCTGTAGCTCGATTTTCATAATTATGTCGAACTGACACCCACTCTTCGCCTTCTTTATTTTTGCCAATGGCTACGGGATACCAAAGCGAATCAGATCGCCCCGCTCTTTTCACCCGAATAACATTTTTACGAGTATCAAAATAAATCTGTCCAAACTCTGCTGTGCTTTTGTCTTCATTAATAAAACGTGCCGTCGCTTCGGTATAACGACCATCAATCCATTGATAATTGTCGGTTATGGTTAAAATTTTTGGTGCTTTTGGCGGTGGTCGCTTAGCGTGTGCAACAACGGCATTCGCGAGAACATCTTGTAAACGGCTAACCAAGGCGCGATCAAAACGGTTAATAACAACGTAGTAAGCACCTTCGGCTTCCTGGCTAAAACCAAATCTGGATAAATACCCGTCGGCGTCACCCGAATGCCCATGAAATAAATAATCTTCTACTAAAGCCGTGTAATTACCCAACGCATAACCAAAAGTTAATCCTGATTCGGCAGCTAAACCAGTATTGGGTGTAATGAATTGTTGTAATTCTTTCGCTGACAGTAACTTAGGATTCAACAACTCCTGCAAATATCGGCTCATATCCAAGGCAGATGCATTGAGACCACCAAAAGGTCGATAAACCGTATGCCAGTAGGGAATTACTGTAACTCCGTCAGATTTATAACCTATCACCCGAAGCGAACTCTGTTTAAATCCGGCGGTTGTCATACCCAAAGGATTGAGCACCACTTCGGCTAAAAAGTCTTCATAAGGTTTCCCACTCACCTGTTCTATCACGTAACCAACAAATCCCGCGCCTAAATTACTGTATGAACTAAATTCGCCCGGATTCCAGCGTGTATGGTGGTATTGCTTAAATTTCAGCAAGGCGTCTTCAAGAGGTATCGGCTCGTTAAAATCAAACTCATCACCACTGATATCGGTGAAGCCGGCCGTATGTTCGAGCAGTTGCGCTAAAGTAATATCGTTGGCATAAGAATTTGTTATCCAGCCATCTTCAATGAATTTCGAAATCGGGTCGTCAAGCGCGACCTTATCGGGATATTGTTCTATTAATTTTAATAAAGCGATAGCGGTAAAAGACTTTGTAATTGAGCCTAAGCGAAATACCGTCGAAGCGCTAACAGGCTCAATGGCTTGAGCATTAGCGTCAACGGGCACATTGCCAAAATTCACAAAAAAAGTATTTTGTGGAGTAATAAGCACGGCCTGGCCCGAAAGCCCCGGATATTTCGAGACGACGTCATTCAATTGTTTGTGAACGAGTGGAGGAATAGGCAAGGTAACTTTTTCTGACGCATTAACGCCACTGATTACTGCACTAAAAAAGAAGCTAAATAACGCGGTAAAAAATACCCATTTTTGAGCAAATAGCGTTGCAAATGGTTGAAAATGTTTCGTCGTCATTTGAAGAAATTTAATACTCCGTCGCTGATATAACCGGGTGAATTTACCAAGCTTTCCAAGAAGCTCAAGACGTGGTTAACTGCTATTTTCTACTACCCAATATCAGATTACATAACTATGAGACGAGATCCACAGTTAACCCTAGATGCGTTAAGAACACTTGACGCCATCGACCGCCGTGGCAGTTTTGCTGCCGCGGCCGAAGAATTATCAAAAGTCCCCTCTGCGTTGAGTTACAGTATTCAAAAATTAGAGGAAGAATTAGACCTACTTTTGTTTGATCGTTCCGGACACCGAGCATTATTAACACCCATTGGCCGACTCATCTTAGAACGTGGCCGTGAAATTCTGCACGCAACCGAAGAAATGATCTCTGATGCGCGCGCCATGGCGGACGGCTGGGAGCCGGAAGTTACCATTGGCGTAGAAGCGTTATTTGAAGAAGAGCGCTTATTTCCACTAATTTCTAAATTCGAAAAGGTCTCGGGAACGCGCGTCAAATTGCAAAGCTCGGTGCTTTCAGGCACTTGGGAGCTTCTCGAACAAGACAAGGTAGACCTGGTCATTGCCTCAGACATTGGTATTCGCTTGGCCGAAATCCAAACCCGATTTTTGTACAACGAAACCATTATGTACTGTGCGGCGCCAACGCACCCAATCCATCAAATGGAAAATCCGTTGGCTGAAGAATCTCTGACGCAATTTCGCGCAATCGCCGTGGCAGACTCAGCCATTACACGTCCGAAAAGAGAAGTCCGACTGTTTGATAAGCAACCTCGCTTAACCGTTTCTAGTATCAGTTTAAAGATTAATGCGCTGGTTAAAGGAATTGGTATCGGCTCTGTTCCCATCTCTCGCGTGCATGACCTATTAGATAACGGCAGCTTAAAGGTCATTGGCGACGGTGCACCACAACAAGTTGCCATGCAGCTGGCGTGGAAAAACCAACACATGGGCAAGGCCAAACAGTGGTTTATGCGCGCCATTACGGACTTATGCCAAGAGTCCTAAGAGCCGAATAACAATAGGAAACTCTGATTAACCTAAAGTTTCTCGCGACACAAGGATGTATTGCCAATTTCAAGAACGGTAAGTAATTGAAATTGTGAAGAAATTGGAAATCGCGTTTTCAATTTCTTCCCTCTGATTAAATCAGGGATGAGTTAATCAGAGGTTCCAATAAGTTTACAACGATTCTCCTTCTGTAATTCCAATAAATTAAAACGATTAGAATTTGCAAAACATTTTTGCATAACAAAAGTTTAACCGAATCTAATAACATCTCTAAAGGCTCTCAATTAAGGGCCTTTTTTTATTTGTTTCTAACACCAGAAACACCTAATCTTTGCGCAATAAAAATTGCCCAAGATTATTTATCGATGATGAACAACAAAACCACGTTTAAACACCGCCATAACCAGCACAATCCTTTAAAGACCACCTTAAAACAGGTCGCTAAGAATTTAATAGTGATCACATCCATCACTCTTGCAGCCTGTGCAAACAACACCACGTCTAATAAATCAGAATTTAGCGCAGAAAATACCACTTCCATTTACACGCTGAATAGCCAAAATAGCTGCAATAAAAATATCAAACTAGAGATTTTAGGCTCGGGAGGCCCAGAATTAGATGATCACCGTGCCTCTACAGGTTATTTAATTTGGATCGATAACAAAGCACGCTTTTTAGTAGATTTTGGTTCGGGTTCGGCATTACATTTTGAGCAATCAAACGCACGTATTGAAGACCTAAGCGCGGTGTTACTAACGCACTTACACGTAGACCACACTGCCGATTTACCTGCATTAATAAAAGCCTCTTACTTTACTGACCGCCGCGAAAATTTATTAATTTTCGGCCCTACGGGTAATTTTAAAATGCCAGACACGGAAGAATTTATCACCGGATTGTTTGGTGAATCAGGTCCATTTCGATACTTATCAAATTATCTTCCAAGCACGAACAACGAACAGTCTCAGTATGTTATCGAAGCCCAAAACATCGATCATTTAAAACAAGAAATTGTTACTCATAAAATCGAAGACGATCTTCACATATCGGCAACCGGTGTAAAACACGGAATTATTCCGGCTGTTGCTTGGCGAATAGATATTGGCAACTGCTCAATCAGTTTTAGTGGTGATATGAATACCGGCGGTGACGCATTTATTCCATTAATTAAAAACAGCGATGTTTGGGTTGCGCATAACGCAGTACCCGAAGACGCCGGTCGCATTGCAAAAAGCCTGCACATGCCACCGCCTGTTATAGGAGAGTTTGCAAAAGCTGCAAATATTCAGCAATTAATTTTATCGCACAGAATGAATAGAACCCTTGGCCGCGAACAAGAAACCAAACAAGGCATAGAGCAATCTTTTTCTGGCAAAATTTACTTCGCAGAAGACCGCGACCAATTCATATTAAACAAAAAAAACTCTGATTAATTCAACCATGATTTAATCCCAAGAAAAATTAAAAACCGAACACATCAAAAAGAGAATGACCATGAAAAATGTTGTTATTACCGGAAGTAATCGAGGCATTGGACTCGCGCTGGTTGAGCACTATCTCAAACAAGGCTTTAACGTTATCGCCCTTTGTCGAAGTGCAAGCGACGCACTTAAAAGCTCAGGCGCCAACATTATTGAGCACATTGATGTTGGCGATGACAAAACCCTTGTGCAATTAAAACAACAGGTTGCCGAGCAACTCAAATCTGATCACATAGACATTCTTATCAACAATGCCGGTGTGTTAAGTCGTGAAAGCATTGGCTCTCTAGACACAGACGCCATTGCACAGCAATTCAACATCAATAGCATTGGCCCTTTAAGAGTTACCAGCCAACTACTGCCCCTACTCACCTCGGGTTCAAAGGTCGCAATGGTAACCAGTCGCATGGGATCTATGGCTGACAACACCTCGGGAGGGTATTATGGCTACCGAATGTCAAAAGCAGCATTAAACGCCGCAGGTGTTTCTTTAGCGCTTGATCTCGCACCCAAAGGCGTTGCGGTGGCACTGTTGCACCCCGGATTTGTGCAAACCGACATGGTTGGTGGTAATGGCGATATCACGCCCAAACAGTCCGCAGAGGGTTTAGCCGCACAAATCGAGAAGCTCACCCTTGCGAATTCCGGCGGCTTTTGGCATTCCAATGGCGAAACCTTAACTTGGTAATGAACGTTTTATGAGCAACACCCAAATTCACGAAATGAATACACAGCAACACACGCAACACAACAATGCCTTCGAAACACTCCGTGCAAAACGCCTTGCCGAAGCCACAAAACCGTTTTTGGCGCGTGGCGCTAAGGTAATTCGCTGCAAGCGTTGTCAGCTCAGCCGATGCATTTGTTCATTTCGTGAAGGGGTCAACTCAGATATCGACGTTATTTTGCTGCTTCATCGAAATGAAGTTTTAAAACCCACCAACACCGGCCGCTTAATTGCGGATTGCTTTCCAAACAATACCTTCGCCTATGTTTGGGCAAGAACCGCCATCGACTCGAATTTAGAGCAATTATTAAAAGACCCAACGCGAGAATTTTTGCTGTTATTTCCCGGTGAAAAAAACCCGCAGTTAACCGCCACAACAATTACTGAATTACCGCAAGACAAAAAACTTACCGTAGTAATTATTGATGCAACTTGGAAGCAAGCGCGAAGAATGTATCTACAAAGCCCTTGGTTGCATCAATTCCCATGTATTCCTCTGTCTGAAGACCAACTTTGCGGACAATACGGCATGCGCAAAGCGCCACGAGACATGCAAACCTCTACTGCAGAAGCATTTATCGCCGCATTGAATAATTTAAATAAACCCGCAACGGCCGAACACTTACTCGCCTATTTTAAAATATTTAATCAGCATTATTTATCCATGCGCATGAACGTTCCGCTAGAAAAAATAGGAAACTCTGATTAACCTAGAGTTTCTCGCGACACAAGGATGTGTCGCCAATTTCAAGAACGGTAAGTGATTGAAATTATGAAGAAATTGGAAATCGCATTGTCAATTTCTGTCCTCTGATTAAATCATGGATGAGTTAATCAGAGGTTCCAACAGTAAATAATTTCGCTGAAAAATAATTACCCAAAGGATATTACCCATGTGCGGAGGCGTACGATTTAAAGCCGATGGTGACGAATTGAAAATTTATTTTCCAAACCCAAAAGCCGTGTTACCCGTACGCCAAAAAGACGGTAGCCATAAACTGGTGGCCTGGGGCAGACGAGAAAACCAACCCGGATTTATGCCAAGAGGCGGCTGGGCAAGACTCGACTCCATTCATTCGGGCAAATGGAGCCAATACTCACCTATTCCCGTTAAAATTGACGTTGAAGCCTTTATGGAAAAAGACATCAACAACGAAAGTCAATGGTACGAACTAAAACCCGGCGAATTTATTCAAGGTTTAATCGCCACACTGGGCAACGAACAACGTTTATACGTAGTAACCGAAGCATCAAACAACAGCAACCACAAAACCGGACGTTGGCCCCGAGTAATCTCTGAAGAAACCTAAATCTCCACATTATTCACAACCATAAAACGTTGTTATTAAAATACCGGTAAATAAATTTAAAAACTTGATAATTAAATAAGAACCCGTAACTAACCAAAAACCATTTATTTACTAAAAGTCTTTAATTAATTAAAAGCCTTTAATGAACCCAGCCAAAATTTGGCTAAAGAAAACAAATTAAAAATACAGCTTCTAAAATAAAAATTACAAGTTTAAATAACAATCGAGACACAAATTCAAACAGCGCAAAATTTAAAAATGAATTTTACGCCAAACACTTCAAAACATTGACCGCACAACACTTTCAAGATATCTTTTAGAAAAATTACCCGAGATAACGTCACTATGACATTGAATGTTGGGAAAGGCGTCGTTGAGATATCTATTAAACTGTTAGAACCACTCAGTGGTTTTATAAGTGGTAAATTTTAGATGTGACGTAAACTTAAAGTTATTGTTCTTGGTGTTTTTAAGCAAAGTACGAAATTAAAACAATTACAAAATCGTGGCACCTAATTTTTAGTAAAAATTAGGTTTACGTTGGGCAGTTTTGCTTTTCATTGTTTTAATGAGTAGTGCGGTTGCGTAAGGCTGAGCAGTTTTGTTCTTCGTGGCCTAAATTGGCAAACTTGGTTGCAGAAAGTAAGGTAACTCAAATGTTTAGTTGTACACTTTTAGCAATGCAAAATAGTTATTATCGCGGTTGTTCTAACAAGCAGCTCAAATCGACCTCCACTGCGTTACTCGTTTTGTATTTTTTCGCTACGCTCGCACAAAACAATCAACTTCGTTCCGGCGGTTTAGCTGGTCGTTAGCTGCGCCAAGTTTCATCGTTAGTGCGCCACTACTCATGTTTCATCAGGGCTTGACATTACCGGCGTTTATGGTTATTTGATAATCTTCATGTGATTAGTTACAATCAATAGATCGCCATTTGATCTACGAGGCTACATTGTGGCACGTTATATTAAAAAAACTGTAAAAACTGTAAAAACTGTAAGCGGTAAAAATATGGATTATCGCTTTGTTAAAGTAAACGGTAATATGAAGAAAGTGCAAGTTCAGGCTGCAGATGGTGCTTTTAAAGCAGCTATTAGACTCCGTAACTCCCGTAAAAAGGCAATAGATAAGGAACTTCTCATTCATGGTATCACCGGCTAATACTACAATGCATCCGGATTACAATCCAATCTTTGAAAAATTAGTTATAAACACTGATCCTGATAGTAAAGATCGATTGATAGGAATGCTTGCCTACGCAGATTATAAGGAAGAAAAATTTCAGTGGAAAGAGCAGTATAGGCAGTCAAACGGTGTGGATACTGTTCCGAAGGAGGATGTGAAGAACTTTCTTCTCTCATATCATGATCGGAAGTTAAACAAACTTAGAAGTGATGCAGAGGAAATGTTGTATGTGTTTGCTGAGCACTATCTTGAAGAACAAGTGCAAGATGCTTATGAAGAAGCTCTGAAAGATGAGCTATTGGAAGAGTTGAAGTCCATTAAAGAGCATATATCAAGCACTGTTACTAAATACAATGATGGTTGGTTCTTTAGTCCTTTGAAGAGTGCTGTTGGCTCTCTCATGTTTGCAGTGGCGGTTTTTGTGGTTTCTGTGTTCGTTTCGTTTGCTATTCCCGACTCTAATTACAGTAAGTTATTTCAATTCATTGTCGGCGGAGAGGATTTTGTTATTATAAAAAGCGATGATTAGCTGAAAATTCAAAAACTTGTAAATCCATACTTTGATAGCACCTTCCTTTCGAACTCTATCTACAGCCGACAAATTTGTACAGTTGACACTTTGGGCTCTGTTTCGTTGCGGGCAAGCCTCGCCGGTGTAGTCCACAACTACACTCTAGCCAGAACGTAAAGAAGTTATCCTTCCCACTGATCAGATTCCCAGTATAGTTATACTAAAGAGCTACGGTTATCTTCCCTTATTAATACAACTCACTCGTAGAGATTTAGGTAGCTAATCGGTATTCCTCTGGAGTCATATTATTTAAAGAATCATGGGATCGTTCGGTGTTGTAGAGCTTGATCCAGTTTGTTGTCATTTCAAAAACTTCATCTAAATTTCTAAACAGATACAAGTCCAAAATGTCATTGCGATAGGTTCGATTAAAACGTTCTATGTACGCATTTTGATAAGGACACTCCGGTTTAATGTAATCAATGATTACATTGTTGCGTTCAGCCCATTGCATAAATTTACCTGACGTAAATTCAGGGCCGTTGTCGACACGGACTTTCTCCGAGTAACCGTGCCAAGCAGCCAATTGATCAAGATAACGGGTGACTCTTGTTGCTGGTATTTCTGTGCCAATATCGATACCAAGCGCCTCACGATTAAAATTGTCGATAACATTAAAAGTACGAAAACGTGTTTTGTTATGCGGCGCATCGCTCATAAAATCCATCGACCAGGTTTTTCCAATGCTGATGGGCACCGCTAGTGGGACAGGATTTCTTGGCGGTAAACGTTGTTTTCGTTTGCTTCGAATATTCAACTTCATATCGGTATAAACACGCTTGTGATTCCAAGGTTTTTTAACTTGCGAAGTCGATGGAAGCATTTGGGAAATCCCCAGCTAGAACGTTTTTCAATGAACTGGCCCAAAATATCCCTAATTTCACTGTCGTCTAAAAGCTGTGGATCATAATAAAATGCCGCTCTATAGAGGCCGATAACATCGCAACAGGTTGTGATGCTAACGCGGTGTCTGATCTGTAGTTTATACTGAGAGGACGCAGAATACTATTAGAGTTATATCAGCACGAAAAGCAAATAAGAATGAGCGTGCAGCTTATGAACGCGGAACATTCTAGAATTAGGAGATTATTCATGATTATTAAGAAAATTACCGCTGAACAAGCAAAGAAGTTAAAAGGAAAAACCAATTGGCAAGAGGTTGACGAAATAACTGATGAAGAAATAACAAAAGCGGCAAAGGATGATCCTGATTCTGCATTGCCAACAAAAGAAGAGCTAGACGAATTTAAATCAGTTAAAGACAAAAAGGACGAGAAATAGTTATGACTATTAAGAAAATTAGCGGTGCGAGCGCACGGGGACGTAGGGGCTCGACTGACTGGAAGAAGATTAAGTCTATGACTGATGATGAAATTAAAAAGTCTGCAATGATAGACCCTGACGCGAAGGAATTAAGAAATGATGAGTTAGCCAGATTCCGAAGAAATACTCGTTAAATCCCGCCTAAAATCAGCTAACAAAAAGCTCAAGCGGAAGTTGAAAAGCGCACCGTTTAACTTGGAGTTAGAATTAAACGCCAAATCTTGAAAAATCACCAAAAACATATATTCAACTAAGAAACACCAATTACTAAAAGCGCCTTTGCAACTTTATCTATTAAAATAATAAGAAAATCCCTATGACATCTAGATCGGATATTACCGTTGTCTCCCAAGCAATTGGTCGAAAATATGGCGTTACCGAGTAAATTTTTTATGAAGGTACGATAAATATGCGCCAGCTAAATTCGGCATTAATCATAATAGTATCTATTGCTGTTGTTATATCGTATGCGACATTCATTAGCTTTTCGGAACACAGAGAATATTCGGATATTAGTTTAGATTATTTTCTACTGACACCAA
Organism: Sessilibacter sp. MAH1; assembly: GCF_054658315.1. Taxonomy (NCBI): domain Bacteria; kingdom Pseudomonadati; phylum Pseudomonadota; class Gammaproteobacteria; order Cellvibrionales; family Cellvibrionaceae; genus Sessilibacter; species Sessilibacter sp. MAH1. Next base: position 57,679 of record NZ_BAAGIC010000002.1, on the reverse strand, counting down.
CAGAGCTATCGAAGTTGTCAAAGGAGTGTGAAGAGAGCCCTGCTTTTGTTTATAGCTCAGCAGATGGGCCCAAGCCGACTATCGTCACCTTAAACTGCACTATCCCCGTTAATAAGTTGGAAGAACAAATGCTCTCTGCTGGCTTCAGTTATGTGAACGGGTTTTATCAGAAAGAAGATGTACAGATACAGGTCACAAACGATGCAAAAGATAATGCCGTGATTTCAGTGGCATATCTCGGAAAGAATTAGCCTGACCTCAAGTTTAAACACTAGCTTCAAGTTTGTACTAAATCACACGACAAGTTGCTTGAATGTACTTTGAGGCGTCACCAGAGTTGGCCGAGGGATAGAAATCAAAGGCCAGAAAAAGATATTAAAAATGCCCTCAATTTAACATTTTGGACATTACTCCTATTGTACTTAACAGAACAGAAGCCTCTATTCTAAAAATAAAAATTACAACAGCTTTAATCCAAAGAGCATCGCATATGAATATAAAAATATTAGATAAAAGTGACCAAAAATCAGTGCATGAAATCATAGAAATTGGTTACCCGAAAAACATTGAATATATTGATGAGCTACTGTCTTGGACGTGTGATCCCAATTGGCCTATCGCAGGCTCCATTTACAGGTATTTTAGAAAACTCGGAAAAAGAGAGGTCCATAGCGTTCTTAAAGTGGCTGAAGCGGCCGATTTTGACTGGAGGTATAGCCTTATAACTCAAGTCATTTCTTCGTATGATAATGAAACACTGAATGAGTGTGTGAGTAGTTTGAAAAAATGGGCAACCCAAACAGGGTCGGAAGAATGCGACTTTGAGTCAATTCGAATTTTAACCGATAATGAGTTAATACCCGCTTCCGAGATATCTACGATCGCTAAAAGGAATTTATTTATCTATAACGTATGGATCAAAGAGACATTAGAGGCTTCCGGTAAAGCCATTTACTCATTTCCATTGGGTGAACATAAATTATAAAAACACCCAGTCTTGAAGACCGGGCCATTACAGGTATTTTATCTATTCTGCTTTTTTATTACTGCTTTCCGCGCATTTGATTTATCGCGTAATCCAACGAAAATTTATCGCTTCCTACTGGGGCCAGTAAAACAATAAAAATTAAAATTAAGCGCGTAAATGTGTGGCCGTCGATATCAAATAAGGGTTGTTGCAATGCGTGACCGTAGGTTGTAATAACTAATAATAATCCTGCGGCGATTAATGCGTATCTTGCCTGCAACCCAACTACAATCAAGGCACCTACTATTAACTCAAAATAAGGGATGCTGTAGCCTAGAAGATTGAGTAGCCATGTCGGTATCCAATGATCGGTAAAACCTTGCACAAAAAACTGCTCGGCGTGTTTTGCGGCGGTTAACGTAAAGACTTTCCAAATCCCTGCCATTAAAAATAATAAACCAACAACAGTTCTGGCAATAAAATTAACGTAAGGCCAATTGGGGTGCACGCTCATAGAATATCTACCGAATGAATTAGTATTTCCTTGAGAAACGAATCAACGTGTATTAAACACAAGATTAAACGCTCAAATCTGAAGAATTTTAGTGAGCAATGCTCAACTATAAACAAAAACTATTAAACCTTTTAATATAGCCAATTAAAATAGTGCTATATAATCTTTAAATTCACGCCAAAAAGCTTTAGTTTGAATAAACATTGCCGAAGTTATTAAAACGAGTTTGCATTAATAGTTTGTGCTCACGAATAACCCAAATCCATCCAAAGAATGAATAAACAGATGGTGTTGCGTAACACGCTAATGACAATTCATGCAGGGCTGAGGATAGAATATGCGACTGAATTTTTCAGACATCAACGTCAACGAATCCCACACATTGGCAACTACGGCACTGTCTTCAAACCATTTACAACGCGTAGAAATTCATATTAAAGATAATCTCGATAAAACATTCACGTTGATTGCGTTATCAGGCCCTAACAACCAGCTTCCTACAAAAACCTTGCGGCAAGGGCCTTTTTACGCAATTAGTCACGCTCGATCGGCACGAACGGCAATCAATAACGAGCTACTCAGATCAGGTTTTAAATTAACGGATGACGCCTCTATTTGGGAAATAAAAGCGCAAAGCGAAGTGAACAGAATTCGAGAAATTAAAGAAAAAAATAAAATGAATTATAAATTTGATCCCAAAGATGTGTACTTTGATTATTAAACCAGTACACATCTTTGGTTTGGTTCAATTATTTAATATTTTCTAAAAATTGGGAACGATTCTTTTCAAGTGTCATTAATCGAGATTTAAATTCTGCGATACGTTTTTTATTCTCGCCTAAATCGCTATAACCCACCCGCGATGCTGAACGAACATGCAACACTTTATTCTGTTCGTCCCAACGTAGTTCGAAATCATCGACAAATTTAAAAAACTTAGTCGAGAATTGAGCGGCACAATAGTAATCACGAATCTCCGTAACTTCTCCGCCCATGATCTCAATAACATCTCTAACCAAAGGCCACGGATTTTCAGCGAGCGATCCTGTCAGTGCTATCGCACGCACAGAATGTTTGTTATCTTCATGAAGTTCGCTAGAAATACAATTAGGCGCATTAGGACACGGCGTTAAAACGTCGTTTAAAAGACCTGGAGCACTATTTTTTTTAGAATCGTTCGCCAAATGTGCCAGCTTCAGCACAAAGAAGATAAATAGAACCGTTGCGACTAAAAATAGTGCGGTAGAAAGCTTGTGTGTCATTTATTATTTTCCTTTTACGAGCACAGCTTATTTGCACGTTTAACATCTATACAAGTTGTCATTCTATCAAGATGTATAAAATTCGTTAAGTCTTAAATAGAAAACGAACACTCGTTCCAATTAAATTATCACCTCTGTCAACCAAATAAGCCATCAAGCGTTACAGACAATACAGCCAAGTGGCTGCGGATTTCTTATGCGCTATTTAAACATAGCGTTGTAAACCTGTATTTACCAAGCACAAGTTTATTAAACACAGGTTTACAACGTTAATCACAGGCCTACAGCAGAGATGCTACCGTTAATTTTTCTTGCGATTCAATTACTTATCGTTTTTGAATTAAGGCGTAGGCTCAATTTTATTCGAAATTGACGTTTATTTAGTGTCATAAAACACATTAACGAACACTGATACTTAAGTGAGCACACAGGAGAGTTTGATAAATGCCATCAATTAAGACAAGTTTAACGGTTTTCTTAATTTTATACGCTACTGCGTTTAATTCTGCCCACGCATTTGGCGATGGTTCTAGAATCTTTCGCAGTTTTGATGAAAACAGCAACGGCTACATCGAGGCAGAAGAAATAGCCAACTTTAGGCTTCAACAGTTCACGAAAGCAGATAAAAACCAAGACGGTGTATTAACAGAAGACGAATTTGAAAAATTGGGTTCTCGATTCAAAAATCGATCACCCGATTCTCTTATCTTCTCAACCGTAGACACCAATCAAGACTTGGCGGTAAGTGAAAACGAATTATTAGAAGCCAAATCAATGATTGACTTAGGTGACACCGACTCAGATAACGCTTTAAGTCTTGAAGAGTTTCAAGCCGTTATCAAAAATCTGAAAGAAAAGCGTAAAGCGAAATAATGGCGAGTTAACGATTAACTGTTTACTGGTTTTACCAGAATTAACAATAAGAACGGATACCTTGGCATTGCTAGGAACTATAGGAACCACTGATTAACTCATCCATGATTTAATCAGTGGACAGAAATTGAAAATGTCATTTCCAATTTCTTCACAATTTCAATCACTTACCGTTCTTGAAATTGGCGGCACATCCTTGTGTCGCTGGAAACTCTAGGTTAATCAGAGTTTCCTATAAATAATCAGAGCTCCTAGTCATTCTTAATTCACTACTATTCGTAAGGTATTAAGTACATAACATTATGATCAAGATCGTAAATATTTCGGGAGCGAGCCAAAAATTCCGCGCCTAAAATACCGTAATTACGAATTGATGAAGTGGTTTGCAGAGAATCATCGTTAAACGAGAGATAAAGGGCGTTTATATCTTTAAAATCATAAGCATTTGTCGATATTTGGGTAATTTTTCGAAGAACTATTCCTTCAACTTTATCTGTCGGATATTTAGCATCAAAAATCTCATACTGGCTGCCCTTTATAATTTTTTTATCAAAAGAATTTGGAAAAAGTATTCCCGTAGGAATTGCAGATTCAATTGAAAGCAACATAGGCACAGGCGCATCGTTTTCATTAATTTGCACCGGTAATTTTGTAAAAATTTTGCCATTGTTACGTCGAACTGGAAGAGTTACGACGTTTTCATACTGGCTAAGCTCTGCTTTAAGATCGGTATCTTTGGGCCGCAATCTGAATTTATCATTTTTTCTATCGACATCTACAATATAGCTCGACAATAACAGCCCGCCAATATAGCCATCCACAGAAAAGTTGGGTGCTAATTTCTTTGTTAAAAACTCGTCCTCATTTACTCTAAATAAATTAACATTATCAAAAGTAGCGTCACCAATGTTGAGCGTTTTTCCTTTGGTAGCTATAAATCTGTCGTACTGTTCAAACCCAGGAATTAATTCGGGAGAGAAACCACCGCCTATGGATTGCCAACTAGCACCGCGAGTTCTTTTATTGCCAAGCAATACAGTGTCGTGAGAAGAAGTAGAGAATAAAAAATTTATCACCTGCCCCTTGTCGATTTGAACGGGTATAAATACCGAATCATCGGAGGGCCTCGATAACAAGAAATTGCGTTTGCTTAGCTCCCCTATTTGAAATGGAACAAACATCACATTTGGCTCTACCGAATTTATCGGGACTTCTGTTTCGATACCATTATTAACTTCAACCTTCCAATGTTCTGTTTTTTGGGCAGCACAACCAGAAAATATTAAACAAACAACGAATAAAAAGCCTTTTCTTGACATTAAAACTCCACAACCCTGTAAAAAATTAATATTAAAAAATTCAGTTATAATTTGACTAGAAAATATTTGAGCACAACTCTCATGATCAAAATTCTCAAATCAAATCGCTTAAATCAACGTTCTTAAATCAACGTTCTTAAATCAACACGGATCGATAAATTAAAAAGACGGCTAGAGTAAAGCAACAGCAAGGATAGTTAAAAGTTAATTTTTTAATATTTACGCACAGGCCTCCCATCTAACACTTTAGTTCAGCTAATTCGTAATAAAAATTTAAATCTTATCATTATTAAATATTTTAGATTTTGAGGGGAAATGGCAGATGAAGAGATTCAAAGAAATGCAGTATTTTGACGCGCATAAAATACTGCATCTAGAGGATGCTTTGAGTTACCTATCACTTAACCCAAAGCTTTTATAAACAGAACGTAAATAAAAGGTGAAGAGATGAGAGCTAAAACACTCAGACTTTTCTGAGTGTTTATGACCGTTAAAAATTAATCTCGGTTTGAAACCAATTCAGTTGCTAAATAAAACAAATTACCCAACTCTGGTTTAGACGGTAACTCTTCGGCAATTTGCGACATTACACTGCCAATAAAATGGATATTTTTAGGAAATATCAGTGCTGCCTGCGCTCTAAAAAACACGGTACCGATTAATTTATTGTCATCGGTTAGCGCAAAATGCAGTTCACGCATACATTTGGCTTGATCATCACTTTCGTGGTTATGATCGGGATAGTTGCTGATGGTAATCACGGCTCTTTTGGATTTTGGAAAACGCGTAAGACAATCCACCACATTTGCGATTTTCTTTTGCATTCCATCGCGATAATCACCCTGACCACCACCGCGTAGATTACTAAAATATTGTTTTTGGTCTTCGGTAATTTCTTTTTCTAGGTTCCAAGCGCTGTAAGCTTCTAAAACCGGTTTAGAAAATAATTCTGTCTCGACCAAATAATCAGACATGTCGAGCAATTGGGTGTAATTGCGCACCGAGTTCTCTTCGGTTGCTAACGTCATGTTTTGCCAAGCTTGTTGGCAGCTAATTGCGTTCATTATTATTCCAATAAAAAATTTGGCGAGTTGATTTAAAGGCTGTTGATTTAAAGACCGTTAATTTAAAGACCTAGGCAAATGGCTTTGGTATCGGTGAATTCTTCCAAACTGTGAATTCCCTGCTCTTTGCCAATACCAGACTGCTTAATGCCGCCGAAGGGAATATCTTGAGAGAACAATGCAGTAGAATTAGCGCCAATAGCGCCGGCGTCTATGGATTCTGAAAGTCGCGTTAAGCGACCATAATCTTGGCTAAATACGTAAGCTGCTAATCCAGCTTGAGTATCGTTTGCCAATTGAATCACTTCATCTTCGCTATCAAAAGCATACACACAAACAACGGGGCCGAATATTTCTTGCTGGTAGGCATTCATATCGGCCGTCATGTCCACCAAAAGTGCTGGATTGATAAATTTATTATCAATGATGTCGCCGCCGGTTATTACTCGGGCGCCCTTTTGGGTGGCATCCGTTATTAAATGATTGATACGTGTTACAGACACTTCATTAATTAACGGCCCAAGTTGGGTTGATTCATCAAAAGGATCGCCAACGGTTAGCTGGGTAATTTTAGCGTGCAGTTTTTCGATAAACGCCGCGTAAACATTTTTCTGTACAAAAAAGCGATTGGCGCCCACACAAATCTGGCCACCATTATAGAAGCGAGCGTTCATGGCCGCATTCGCAGCACGTTCTAAATCGGCATCGTCAAAAACAATAAAAGGCGCGTTACCGCCAAGCTCGAATGCAACGCGCTTGAGGGTAGAAGCACATTGTTCATACAAACGTTTACCGGTGGCGATAGATCCGGTGAAAGAAATCATGCGCACCGCATCTCTTTTACACAACACCTCGCCCACAGCTTGCGGCGACTTACACGGTAAAACATTGAGTACATTTGCCGGTAATCCGGCCACGGTTGCTAAACGAGCTAAAGCAAGAGCAATTAAAGGCGTCTCGTCGGAAGGCTTAACCACACAGGTGTTACCGGCAGCTATGGCAGCACCGGCTTTTACAATCATGGCGGCGGCAGGAAAATTCCAAGGCGTAATGCAAGCGACCACCCCCAAAGGTTGCTTAATGGTGTGAGCACGCAGGTTGTTGCTGTGACTGGGCAAAATTTCGCCCGTCATTCTTAAAGCACTTTCTGCATACCAATTGAGCATTGAAGCGCTGTGCTGAATTTCGCCCAGCGCTTCGGTAACAACCTTTCCAGACTCTAGCGTAAGTATTTTGGCAAGATCATATTGATGCTCCAGTATCACGCTGGCCCAACGACGCAAAATCTCGGCTCGTTCACGAACAAAGTAGGTTTTCCAACTCGCGAAGGCTTGGCTCGATAACTCCACGGCACGAACTGCGTCATCACCGCTGGCATCGGCCACGTGCTGCACAATTGATTTTGCGTATGGATCAAGCACAGCGAAAACGTCACTGCGATTTTCGGCTTGGTTATTAATCCATAACCCTGTGACTAAAACATCTGAGTTGTCTAACTCAATTCTCATCCAAATAACTTCTTATTAGGTAATTTGTTAAGGAAACTCTGATTAACCTAGAGTTTCCCGCGACACAAGGATGTGTCGCCAATTTCAAGAACGGTAAGTGATTGAAATTGTGAAGAAATTGGAAATCACATTTTCAATTTCTGTCCTCTGATTAAATCATGGATGAGTTAATCAGAGGTTCCTTAACTAAGTTGTTCGCTAAGGTTTACGCAGAAAATAGCAATTAACCACAATTAAAAATAATGGCCGTATTCGTCTTTTAGCGCTGGCCATTCGGTTTTCATAAACTGCATCATGCGTTCATGACAATCTACATTAGGACTTACCCAACCTTCAGCAATGGAGGTATAACCTTCACCCAAATAGTAGCTTTCGTCGGCTGCGAAATGCATAGGCAGGTGATCGAAGCTGCGAATGCCGATGGTAGTACGAGGATTTTCTAAACGTGGCACCCGGTGGCGCAGATTAACGTTATCAAAAATAACAATGTCGCCCGCATTCAAAGAAGGTTTGTGTACCACACCTGTCGCGTTATCAACGATCTCAATGCCCTTGCCGTCGTTTTCGTTGGCAATAACCAACACGGCAACGTAACGCGGCAGAATGCCTTCTAGTAAACGGAACTCAATACCGTCGCCCGCGCGTTGGGTTTTCAGGTATTCGCCATCAAAGTGCTCACCAACCGGCTTGCTGCCACTGAAATAATTTTGATAGTTGAGCATACAACGAGCCGCCGGAGAGACTTTTGATCCGGTGATCTCGGCCAACAGGCGATTGTGATCTTTTAAGAATTTATCAATTGCGTTGAAACCTGTGTGGTCCACGCGAGGTAAATCACTTTCACCTTCGGACAACATCAATGCGTGAGAAACGCGAGTCTCGGTAGAGTCAGACGGATATACACTGTGAAGCGCTAGATTTTCAGGGGTATAGGCTGCTTTGATCAGTTGTTCTGAATCATTTTTTAACGCTTCTAGTTCTTCTGCGTTGTAAAAAGCTTCCAATCGCACGAAACCCTGCTCTTTCATACTCTGGAATAGTTGTGAAACCTGCATAAACACTCACCTTTGAATTAGGAATCGGCAATCAAATCGGCTATTGTTAACCGGTTAACAGGCTAAGTTTAGAGAAAGACAGTGCCGCAATAAAGCGCTTCCTGTGCAATCTGCCGACAAAATTACTACTTTCATGATTCGCCTCAACCGGAATCGCCCTATTGTCGAATCTTAAAGACGATCGAAAGAGCGTTCTTTATCCAAATTCATGCTCAACGCAATCGATTTTGAATGTATTTAAATGGCTCGACGGGTTCAGTGATTGAAAAAGAATATCAAGATATTAGGTAAATCGTTGAAGAAAGCGTAAAAATGTTCGTTAAAACTTACGCTGAGATAGCGTTATTTGAGCTCAATTTGAGTGATTATCCAACATATTGCGAGACGTTAGGGAGTTGTAATTCACTGTACGTTGAAAATATCGGTTAAAAAGCATCTTCTAAAGTTGCATTTACTGATGATTATGTTGAAATCTAATCCACTTAGTCAGTCAGGTTTTATATTCTGTACTGATCGCGTGAATCATCCAATCCGTTGAACTCACTTAAGCAGACAAACTCGGAAACATCGACTCATGTTTATTCAGTCTTAACAAGCAGCCTGCTCTGTTAAGACCGGCCATAAACCGAGTGTTAAGACGTTTCTAACACAGTGTTGATTATGTCTTTCCCAGATAATCAAAGAGCAATAAGCAGGTGCGGCATTTTTTTGATCGCACAAGAAATAGAAACACACAACGAGATTTGATTTTGACAACCCTTACCAGCCTCCTCGGAATTGCCCTACTCCTCATTTTTGGATTTCTAATTTCAAAAACAAAATCGGCCATCAATTGGCGTACCGTTGGAATTGCCTTCGCGTTGCAGTTCAGCATTGGCGCATTCGCTTTGTATTTACCCATTGGCCAAACCGTACTCAATGCGATTTCTTCCGGTATTTCCCAGGTACTCAGCTACGGCACCGACGGTATTCAATTCTTGTTTGGTGACCTTGGCAAAATGAAGCTCGGCTTTATTTTTGCGTTTAACGTGTTACCCGTGATTATCTTTTTCTCCGCATTAATCTCGCTGCTGTATTACATTGGCATCATGGGTTGGGTTGTAAAAATATTGGGTGGCGGCCTGCAAAAACTGTTGGGCACCAGTAAAGCCGAATCCATGTCGGCGACGGCCAATATCTTTGTCAGCCAAACCGAAGCCCCGGTGGTTATTCGCCCTTATATTCCAAGCATGACTCAATCAGAAATATTCGCCGTTATGGTTGGCGGTATGGCAACGGTTGCAGGTTCGGTATTAGCCGGTTATGTGGGTCTTGGCGTGGAATTAAAATATCTGCTGGCGGCGAGCTTTATGGCGGCGCCGGGTGGATTTTTGATGGCCAAACTGTTGGTGCCAGAGACTGAAAAAGTCACCGAGCACGAAAAAATCATCGCCAATAACCGCCACGAATATGTGAACGTTTTTGACGCCGCCGCCGGTGGTGCCAGTAATGGTTTAATGCTCGCCGTAAATATTGGCGCGATGTTGCTGGCGTTTATTGCTTTGATTGCATTATTAAACGGAATGCTGGGTGGAATTGGCGGCTGGTTTGGTGTTGAAGATTTAACCTTGCAAAGAATTTTAGGTTATCTGTTCCAACCTGTTGCATTTGTGCTGGGCATTCCTTGGTCAGAAACACATTTAGCTGGCGCGCTTATTGGTCAAAAGCTTGTGCTTAATGAGTTTGTTGCCTACGTTGAGTTCTCTGAAATCAAAGATCAGATGAGCCCTTACACTCAAGCTATTGTGACTTTTGCATTGTGTGGATTTGCCAACTTCTCATCCATTGCCATTCAGTTGGGTGGCTTAGGTGTTATGGCGCCAAACAGACGTGGTGATATCGCAAAGCTTGGCTTACGTGCGGTGCTTGCGGCGTTTATGGCAAATCTTATGAACGCCGCAATCGCAGGCTTCTTTATTTCCCTTAGCTAGATTTTATTTGACTCTTAATTTTACCAATAATGAATCTTACCGGTTGCACTTTCAGCCACTGATTAATTTAGTTGCTGTCTGTGGATCTGAATAACAGCCTCTGGAACACAAATAATGGAAGCTCTGATTAACTTGGAGTTTCCAACAACACGAACAAGCATCTCAGACTTCAAAGATGATCAGTGATTGTTGTTATGGCGAAAGTTGTTATGGCGAAAATTGTCATGACGAAAAAAGTTATCATAGCGACATTAGACATCGCGTTTTTTGAGTTCTGATTTCGGTCATCAGATAAAATCACAGAGGCGTTAATCTGACGCTTCAGTTTTCCCCAACATGCTTCGATTTTTTTCCCCAACATAGAGATATCGCCATACAGATATCGTCGATCTTACCAACTCAACTTCGCTAAGGCCTATTTAAAGAAGCGTAACATGTGCGCTAGAAAACCACGGGCTCACGTGTGGGCTTATACAACAACCACGCATTTCTCCATTTAATAATTTTACCCGAAGGCATGGTTACGTCTTCAACAACATTGTCCCAAGGCGCCTGACAGGGAACTACATTATCGTTTCGATTAGTTCGCCAAAATTGAACGCGATTTTGGACTTGTGGATTGCCGCGATTTCGGTAAATCCAGCGCAACTCCGAATGCGTAATCGTTCGTTCCTTGTCGACACCTCGACGCGCTTTGCCCCGAGGTAAATCTTGGGCCAAGATATTTTGCTGATCATCTTGGTAACAATGTGTTTTCGTGACCACAGCACCCATGTCGATTCCATCGAGAATGAAATGAATGTGACCGCGTCCGTTACGGATCGTCCACTCCATTCCAAATTTGGATTTAGCACGCCAAGCGTCATTTGCCTTAACAGAGCTGGCGATCTGCGCAAAGGCTTCTTCATCGTTATCAAAGCTGCGAATGTGGTTCATGTAACGTGCGTACCGAGGGTGCCGCTCGTTCTCCCGCAAAAAATTCTTCCAATCTTTGCGCACGGTCTTACTTTGCTGCCCCATCATACCTTTACGATACTGATCAACCGTAGCAGGTGCCTGCGCCTCAGCGATCTGTACACCAAGGCGAATAACCAATCGATTACGCATAGGCGACAAACCATACAATAAATCGCCGGCGGTAAAATCAAAATTAAACGGAGCTTGTAATGGCATAGTTTAAAACCCCTGATCACGATGTGTGAAATGCCGTTTACAAAAATAGGTTTCAGCAAACTCTGTAAGCCAAACACTATAAAAACGGCGTTATTAATGGTTTGCAAAAATCTTGATGTTCAGATGCGTTTATTCGCGACACAACTTTCAGAAATTCGGCGTTGATATTCTTAAAATCCAATATAAACGAAAAACCTCTGCACTTTGATTTGTGCGACGCTCATACATGTTCTGCCCACTGATTACATCAAAGATGAGTAAATCAGTGGTTCCCATGGTTTTCTTAATTTTTCTAAAGTAGATAAATCAAAAATAAAGCTCGTCTTCCTACGCTTACCAATATGAAATTTAAAACCCATAAGCTTCTATTAACGAAAACTCTAGATTAATCAGAGGTCTCCTACTCTTAATTGATAGAGAATAGACAAACGAAAGCTCACGTCTATTACAACGAATTACAGCGAGAGTAAGCGCGCCTTAAAAGCTCTTAAATAGAAAATTGATCTGAAAATCGGAAGTGAAAACCTAAAGGCAACGCCTTTTGAGAAAATAAACGACACACTAAAACGAACGGTCAAACAATAACAAAGGTGAGCCAACAAAAATCTATTCACCAAAGACTGCTCTTTGTTAAAAAAAGAATCCCACACAAAAGACAGTCGTACCAACGCGACTGAGACCATCCTAAATACAACATAAGGGTTTTAATCTGTTAGACACCCCAAATGTGTAGAGCTTAGCGGAGCTATTACTCTTTAAAGGAAACACCGATTAAATCAGCTGTACGTATATATGGAGGATTTTATCGAAAGACACGAATCAGATTTGAGATTACAGAAAATAGTTTTCGGAAAGCCTACTATTCCACTGCTGCCATAAAAATCCACTACTCTCATATAAATCAGCGCCCATAAAAATCTGCAACGCTAATCGAATCAGAGTCTACTCTTATTATAAAAACTAGATTCTCTTATTACTTTTTTTCAATAAATACGCCGTTAACGTCGTTGGTTACCAATGTAAGGAATATTAAAAGAGTTATAGGAAACTCTGATTAACCTAGAGTTTCTCGCGACACAAGGATGTGTCGCCAATTTCAAGAACGGTAAGTGATTGAAATTGTGAAGAAATTGGAAATCACACTTTCAATTTCTGTCCTCTGATTAAATCATGGATGAGTTAATCAGAGGTTCCTATAGGTATTAAAAATACCGCAACTCAAAACTCCAGATAATTACTTTGTTTTTTTACAATTCAATAATTCTAACTGTTATTTTTTATTTGTGAGATAAAAACACTATCACACTGATAGCTTTTTAAAAGAAATAGCAAAAAAAAATGTCCGCCGCATTTTATTTTTTATTGGCGCATGAACTTTTTTTGCCATTCAAATCTCGAAAAAGAGCATGTGCTATTGTTTTTTTGCTCATCAAAACAAAAAATGTTAATCAGTTCTGATTTCCTAAATGTAAAGTTTTATTGATTATAATTTACTAAAGACGAACAAAGTCGAATCGTTCAAAATGTAAAATAATTAATAAACCTCGTGTTTTCCGGCAAAAACTCTATAAAAATATGATCGGACGCGGCCGAATTAAATTCACATTTATTTGCATTCGTAATTTATTTTTAACCTTCTCAAAATAAATTCCATACATATTTTTTATCTATTAAAAAAATAAATATTTTTGAAATTTTAATCAGTCTAGTTTTATTTATTTCCCATGGTAGGATTCTCCCCGTTGCGTTAACCGACTTAAACACGCAACACTATTTTATTAATTGCCTTTAATTATTTTTAATTAATTAACGATTTTTAAAATAAGCTACTGATTTAGCATTTCTGACTAGGCTAATAAAACCTCACCAAGTTACGCGAGATTTAAAGTAACGGTGTTGTAAATCTACTTAATCATCTATCTAAATAAGGGAAGAATTATGATGAAGATGAAAAAACTATCAGCGATTTTAATCGCATCGTCTTTGGGTATGGCCGCTAGCTCTGTATTCGCAGAAGAGTCTGCTACCGGCAGTCAATCAAAATCTCAATCTGTTGGTTACATCGGTAAACTAAGTAAGTCTACCATCCAAGCTGGTAACCTATGGCGCTTGCAAGCAGTTGGTTATGACGATTTTTACTCTTCTGTTGATAACCTATCAGAGCGCGTTAAATTCTGGCACAACGTTGCACTAGACACCGTAGCTCTTGACCACACTCCGCCTTCTCAAGACGAACCAGCTCCTGCTAACCAAGGTGGCCCAACTCGCACCAGCCGCGCATTAGCCATGGTACAAGTTGCTGTTTTTGATGCATTAAACGCAATTGAAGACGAATACAACCCATACGCTGCAACTGATCTAGTTGCTCCTGCAAACGCATCTCCTCATGCAGCAGTTGCTTTCGCAGCATTCCGTACTCTTAAGCGTTTGTACCCAGCTCAAGAAGTGCGTTTAAAAGAAATTCGCGACGAAGAAATTACTCGTATTAAATCATTCACCGACCAAGCTAGCTATAAAGCAGGTAAAGACGTAGGTATTGCTGCATTTAAAGCAATGCGCGACCTTCGTGCTGGTGACCGTTCTGGCCGTGCAGAGGCAGACTTCGGTGAAGGCGGACGTGTAGCCGGTGGCGCAAACGTTACTTATTTCGGTACTAAAGTAAACGGCGGCACTCGTAACATCGGTGAATGGCAACCAGATCCAAACACTCCTCCAACTGCGGGTGAATTTAACCTTGCTCTAGGTGCTTACTGGGGTAACGTTAAGCCATTCTTCATGGCAGCTGGCGATCAATTCCGTATTGCTCCACCTCCAGCACTAGACGGTGAAGAATACGCAGAAGCTTATGCAGGCGTTGCAGCTATTGGTGGTGCTCCTACCAATACTAATACCGTTAGCACTGGTACCGACGAAACTCGTTTCATTGGTAACTACTGGGGTTACGATGGCGTACCTTTAATCGGTGTACCACCACGTATTTACAACCAAATCGCAATCCAAATCGCTAAAGCAGAAGGTCTTACTGATCCTCTAGAACTTGCACGTACTCTTGCAATGGTTAACATCGGTATGGCTGATGTTGGTATTGCTGCATGGGATAGTAAATTCTTCTACAACTTGTGGCGTCCAGTTACTGGTATTCGCAGCGAAGACTTGAACCCAGGCACAGTTAAAGACATTACTTGGGACCCAGTTGGCGTTTCTGTAATTAACACTGAAGAGCCTGTTCGTCCTACTCCTCCATTCCCAGCTTACCCAAGTGGTCACGCTGCATTCGGTGGTGTAACCTTCGAAATTCTTCGTGATTTGTTAGGCGATGACACTCCATTTACTTTCGTTTCTGACGAATACAATGGTTTAGGTTTCGACCCATTCCACCCAGACGTTCCACGTCCATTCGTACCAGTTCGTTTTGAGCGTCTAACCGATGCCCAAGAACAAAATGGTATTAGCCGTGTATACAACGGTGTTCACTGGAGCTTTGACGATATCGCTGGTCAAGGTCAAGGTACCGCTATTGGTCGTTACTTGTTGAACGATATCGATGCATTTAAACCAAAATGGTAATTTCGGTTTAATAGCGTTAAAAACTTAAGTTTAGTTAGCATCCCTTACAACACAGGATGTGTTGCTAACATAAACTCCTAAAAGTTGTTGAATGTGTATTGAGCTGGCAAAGATGCACGTTCAACAGCTGGCGCTCTGATTAATTAAAGGAATAATTTTTTAGAACGCCTTTTTACATTTAGTGATTCCTCTTAATTTTGCATCAAGTTGCAAAGACATTGCTCTACAGAAATATCAGAGTTATTTATAAACGAGTTATTTATAAACGAGCTATTTATAAACTCGTTATTCATACACATAGGTACACAGGGAATACCAGAACACAAAGGTTTTGAACTATGAAATATTTACGACTCTTTATTTTAGCCTTAGTAGCATCTACCTTTATCGGCAATACAGTTTCTGCCGAAGAACTGCAAAGCACAGTCGCTAAAAAAGAAATTGTTGAACTATTACCAGAAGATTTTAAACCCGCGTTTACCCGCGAAACGGTTATTAAATTAAACGCTATCGTAAAACGCTCTTTTGATGCTATTAACGATTACGACGACAGTATTCGAGAAGTACGAGCAGTTGTTGCAGACGCCATGAAGCCGGATGCAACCGACGATGCCAAACAAATTGCGATGAAAAAGATTTCTCACATTAACGATCTAATGCAAGCGTCTAAGTCAGCATTAATGGATATGAAAGCTGCTGAAGTGGAATTGCGAAACAGCGGTGAAGAATACAATAGCGCCATTTTGGCCGGTATGATTGATTTCGTAGAAGACGTCGCCAGAGAAATTTCTGCTCAAGAGAAAAATTTACCGTCTTTTTCAGAACAAGCAAATAGCTAAGACATTGCCTATCACGTGCACCACTACCCAAATTACGATGTAAAAAAGTAGTATCGTAGCTTATAAAAAAGCCCTTAAGGAAATAACTTAAGGGCTTTTTAGTATTCAAGAATCATTAAATCTCAAAGGGTTTAATGACAAACTCTAAGAGCCTCTGATTAACTCATCCATGATTTAATCAGAGGACAGAAATTGACAATGCGATTTCCAATTTCTTCACAATTTCAATCACTTACCGTTCTTGACATTGGCGACACCTCCTTGTGTCGCGAGAAACTCTAGGTTAATCAGAGTTTCTTATGTTCACTAGAAACCATTTTCACGCAAGCGCTGCTGCAAAAAATCACCCGCAGAAATAGGCGCAAACTGCTTACCTTCGCCTTGGAATTGATCCAAGCATTCCAACATTACGCTGTTTCTTGGATGAACAAAAAACGGTATGGAATAACGCGGCTTACTCATATCACTTGGGTTAACTACGCGGTGGATCGTTGCCGGTAATTGATTATTGGTGAGGCGAGCCATCATATCGCCGGTATCGATAACCAAGTCACCTTCTTGATTTTCTACTGCCAGCCATTCGCCATTGCGATCCAATAATTCTAAACCGGAATCGGTAGCGCCAATCAGCAAGGTCATTAAATTAATATCGCCATGGGCCGCCGCACGAATACTGCTGCCAACGTTTAAGCCATCGAGCGCGGGATAATGAATCAAACGCTGAATGGAATTGCCATCGGTAATCATGTCTACAAAGAAATTGTCGTCCAAGTTCATGGCTTGCGCCAAGGCAACAAACAAGGTTTTTGCCACATCTTCTAACGAATGATATAACTCCGAGAAGAACGGCTTAAATTCGGGAATCTCCTCTGGCCAAACATTTTTTGGATATTCATTAATATACGGGCTTGTGTTATCAAGCTCAGGGCCAACATGCCAGTATTCTTTTAAATCGGGGAAATCGTTACCGGCCGCTTTTTCTTTTCCGAAACTGATATAACCACGCTGGCCAGAACCGGTCTCGTAATTCGATTTGCTCTGCAACGGTAAATTAAATAACGACTGCGTAAGAGAGTACGCTTTATTAAAGGTATCTTGCGAAATACCGTGATCGCTGATAACCACAAATCCATACTCAGAAAGCGCCTGATACAAAGCCGTGGCGAACGCGGTTTTCTCAGCGGGGCCGGTTGCTTGACTGTATTGCGCAAGGCTGAGTTTTGGGACCTGACGAAGTTCTGACATACTAAAAACCTTACTGTAAATGTAAAAATACACCGGAAAAGTTAACTCACTCGGTACATCGACCAGTATCGAGCTACTGCGGTAAAACCCCTGTTTAAATCAGAGGTTTTAAACGCTTAGAGCGTGAATGAACCCGGCAATAATTTATCGATTGTTGTGTCAGTCACTTGATCAGAATCACAAATTGAAATGATTCGCGCATTTTCAGAGAATTCTTTTATAAACTGACGGCAAGCGCCACAGGGCGGCGTTGGTGTTGGTGTTGGCGTGTAAATAACCAAAGTATGGATCGTACGCGAACCTTTGGTTACCGCCGAGCAAATAGCGTTACGCTCTGCGCAAATGGTTAATCCGTAAGAAACGTTTTCGACGTTTACACCAGTAAACAGATCGCCATTTTCATCGTAATACGCGGCCGCTACTGGAAAGTTACTGTAGGGCGAATAGGTTTTAGCAGCAACATCTTTGGCTGCTTGTTTTAATTGTTCTATATCCATTGTTAACCTTAATTTAAATCGCCAAATTTATTGAGGCGTGAGTCGTGGGCTTTATCTAGCCATTCATACTTTATTGAATAGCCGTAAGCACCAAATCATTACCTTGAGAATATTACACCGAGCCTACGGCGATACGAAAGCTCTAAGACATCACCACCTGTTCTCAAAACGGCACCCTGAAAACCACACACATCAAACGGTAAAATTCTTCTACCACGGCACTAAATGTGAGGTGTGTATCGGATAATTCGTTGTCTGGTTGAGCATAATACATCCATTCAAGATCAACCTTTACTCTTAATCAAGCAAATACAATTGTTAAGTGAACGTGATGATCTGAGCGCTCGAACTCGCTCTACGAACCGAACACATAAGACGTTAAAGCGAGCCGAGTTATTCAAAACTATTTTGGGAAGCTCTGACTAACTCATTCACATATTCATTAACAGTTTCTTTTCACCATTATCCAACTTTAAAAGCTGACCAAACACCCGGGAAACGAGCAGTTTTTTGAGTGATATACGAACTTTAAACAGACTCTACTGCTGATTTAAACAGCTGAGGTTTAACGAATTTATTCGTCGTCTAGACACCATTGAACCACTTTGATGACTGTGCGCGAGCTGATACTCACAGGCGACAAAAAACCACATAAGCAGTTTTGATTTTTAATAATTTTAGGGGGTTTAAATGCGCAAAAAATTATGCGTAATGATAGGAATAATTACCACGGCGCTGGCGAGCAACACCGCTTTCGCACAATCTAACGAAAAAGTACTCGAAGAAATTACCGTTACCGCCACCAAGCGTGAGCAAAGTATTTACGAAGTGCCTATCGCGATCTCTGCTTTTGATGGCGATAAGCTCGCCGAGCAAGGTATTTTAGATATCGTCGATATTGGTAAATTTGTTCCCAACCTCAACATCACTCAGTTCTCCGCCGGTCACAACTCCTCTTCCAACCCATTCATTCGCGGTATCGGCTTACAAGATCACTTAATCACCACCGATCCCGGTGTAAGCGTTTATGTCGATGGTGTTTATCTGGGTCGCCAGGTAGGACAAAACTGGAACCTTACCAACATCGAACGCATTGAAGTGTTGCGCGGCCCGCAGGGCACACTGTACGGACGTAACTCCATTGGTGGCGCCATTAACATCATCACTAAAGATCCAGGTTCCGATCCCGGCGCGACGGCCTCGGTTGAAGCAGGTACTCGCGACCGTTTAAACGGTGATTTTTACGCAGATTTAAATTTATCAGACACGGTGGCCTTCAGTATTACCGGCGGATTTAAACGTCGCGGTGGTATTGGTGAGTTCACCAACCTGCCCAACGCTCGCTACGATGTCGGTGAAAACGAAGAAACCTTCTCACGAGTTGCGCTTAAATACGAACCCTCCGATTCGTTTCGCTTAGTGATTGCCGCAGACGCCAACGACGGTGAAGGCGGCTTGCGCCCTTACGACACGCTCATCGATGAAATTCCTACGGGCGCGCTTTACCAAGCCGGTTTCAGAAACTCAGACCAAGCGCCTGATCCTTTCGACAATGCCACAACCCAAGCCGATCAAACCGTGGTAACCAACGAAGCCAGCGGCATTTCGTTAACGGTTGATTGGGACTGGAGCGAGACCTTATCTTCGCGCGTTATTGCCAGCCAGCGTGAGTCTGAATATTCCGCGGGTTTAGACGACGACAGTCTTGCCGAAAACTTTTTGGCTTTCCCTGAGCGCGGCGATGCCGATCAAATCTCTATCGAGTTCCAATTAAACGGTGATTTTGGGAATTGGGATTTTGTCTCTGGTCTTTATTACTTCGAAGAAGAAGGATCTAACACCCAAACCAACACCTTCTTTAACGGCTCTGGCCCAGGATTTTTCTTTATCGGCCAAGAAGTGGAAAGTACCGCCATATTCGCCAACGTAGGCTTTGATATTACCGAACAATTCCGCGTTGCCGTAGGCTTGCGCTACACCGAAGACGACAAAGAAGCCGAAACCGATGTTGGCATTGGTTTATTTACCGGTGACGCTGACTTTGACGAAGTTAGCTGGGATATCTCTGCAACCTACACCTTCGAAAACGGCAACAGCATTTACGGCGCCATTCAAAACGGTTATCAATCAGGTCAGTTCCCCGCCCGCCCATTCTGTTTATTCGGCGACGCTAACTGTTTCTTCGCCAGTGACAACATTACCGCAATCAACTACGAAATCGGCATCAAAGGTCAGCTTCTTCCCGGTGTGCTAATGAGCGCTGCGGTGTTTTACACCGAATACGAAGACTTGCCTTATCAGGTAAGCACTACCACCGGCCAAGGTTTTGCAACAACTAATTTAATTGTTGAACAAACCTCGGTAGGTTTTGAGTGGGAAACCACAATTAGCCTAACCGACGCGTTTTCAATTCAGGCAAGTCTCGGTTTAATTGACGTAGACGTAGATGAGCAAAACGGTGTTAAACCCGAAGCACCATTAACACCCGATGTCACCTTCTCCATTGGGCCTGAATACAACTGGACTCTTGGCAATGGCGGCTTAATTTCCGCACGTGTTGACTACTCTTACCGCGATGAAATGTTTGGTGAACCTACCGACGACCCAGGTCGATTTACCAGAATTGATAGCCGCGAATTGATCAACGCCAATATTGCGTATCATTCGCCCGATGATAATTGGAGCTTATCGCTGTACGGACGCAACATTACCGACGAACGCTACGACAACGCTCGCTTAAATACCGGTGATTATGTATTGCGAATTTTAAGTAACGACCCTAGCGAATTTGGTTTGCGCTTTGCGACTCGTTTTCAATAATTCGAAATCTAAATCTAGAAAAGCCTTAAAAACCACCCTCAACTGGGTGGTTTTTTATTTCATTGAAAATACGACTTACAATTTCTTCACAATTTTAATCACTTACAGTTCTTGAAATTGGCGACACATCCCTGCATCGCTGGAAACTCAAGATTAAGCAAACAAACTCAAAATTTTGATTGCAAGATACGCAATAAACGCTATCATTTTGCCATGAATGAAAAACACATTATAAAAATATCCAAATTTTTAAGCTTAATCCTCAGACACAATCCCCAAAAAATAAACCTCACGCTCGATGCCAACGGCTGGGCGAACATCGACGATATTATTGCCAATTCCAAACATCTTACTCTCACAAAAGAGCTAATTTTATTGGTTGTCGAACGTAACGATAAAAAACGCTTTGCATTAAATGATGACCATACCAAAATTCGCGCGAGCCAAGGCCATTCAATTGCCATTGAATTAGGTTTGGCCGCCAAAGAGCCGCCTGAAATTCTCTACCACGGCACTGCCGAACGATTTGTCGATAGCATTAAACAACAAGGACTTATCAAGAAAAATCGACAACATGTACACCTATCCAGTAATAAAAATACGGCAGTTAATGTCGGCCAAAGATACGGAAAACCACAGGTTTTAGTCATTAATACTAAAGCAATGAGACAAGATGGAATTGAATTTTATTTATCTGAAAACAATGTTTGGTTGGTAGATTCTGTGGCAGTCAAATACATTTCTTTTTAATTACAAACTTTTCAATCACAGGCATTTAACTCTTTGCGGTTTTTATAGCCTGAGAAATTTCTTCTCACCTAAACTTCTAACCGAATATAGGTTCTGAAAAATCATACACATAAAAAAGCACCTTCAAAAGGTGCTTTTTAGAAACAGAACAATCAAGATTTTATTCGCCAGCCATCATCTTCATAAATTCTTCGCCGGTGAACTTAGGAGTATCTTCGGCAAAGCAGTAATAATTTGGCTTTTCATCAATAAAAATTTGCGCTGCCATGACTGCATCATCCGATAAATTTAAAAAGCCGGCGGTCATCATATACTGATCTTTTGGTTTCAAGTAGTAATACAGATGCGTTCCGCATTTTGAACAAAATGCGCGATCAGCCCACTGCGAAGAGTTATAGGCAGTAATGTTTTCTTTACCGTCAATAACCACATCACTTTGGCAATCTACCGCAAGATAAGGACCACCACCCCAGGTTCTGCACATGCTGCAATGACAAACACCGACTACCTTAGCCGCAGAAGGCGCTTCAATAGACACTGCACCACACAAACAACTGCCAGATACCTTCTCTGTATCAGCCATTGAAATCTCCTTACTTTGTAATGAAAATAGTTCAACAATAGGCACCTCCGATTAATTCATGAAGGAGTTAGTCAGAGGTTACTAAAAAGTTTGTATTCTTTCTTCAAGCTTACAATAATAGAATTTGAAAATCCGTGCTATTACCCTATTTTCAACCAATAAAACAAATTATTTGAGCAGATCTTAGTTTAACTACAAGAAACTGCAATTAAACCAGAGCTCTCTGTAATTATTGATTTAATGCGTTAAATATAAAACCCAAAACTAAATTACCGTTATGCAGTTAAATCTGACTCAATGAGCTAATGACTTTTTACGGTTGATCATATTAACAACCAACAAAATAACTGCACCAGCAACAATTCCGGTAACTGCATTAATGAGTACGTGTGCTAAACCACTCCAAAAACTCGCCGCGTAAACGCCATGAAACATTTCATCAATCCAATGAATTAATTCATGAGAAATGGGTAATCCGTGCAACAAGATGCCGCCACCCACCAAAAACATCGCAGCTGTACCAACAATGGTTAATGTTTTTAAAATATAAGGGCAAATCGCCAAAATAGCTTTACCAACAGATCGTTTAAACGAAAACTCCGAGCTAGTCTGATCAGCCTTTTTAATTAAAAATAAGCCTAAATCGTCTAATTTAACAATACCAGCAACAACACCATAGACACCGATGGTCATCACCAAAGCGATACCCGCAACCACACCTATTTGTATAGCAAGAGAAGATTCTTGAACGGTTCCCAAAGTAATTACTACGATTTCTGCGGATAAAATAAAATCAGTACGAATTGCACCTTTAATTTTATCTTTTTCAAATTCTTCCAAACTGATGTTAGGATCATGAAGCGCTGTTAAAACCTCCTTTTTGTGCTCGTCGTCTTTGGTGAATTTATGCACTAATTTCTCAAAGCCTTCGAAACATAAAAAAGCGCCACCTAACATTAATAAAGGAATAATTAGCCACGGTATAAAAGCACTGATCAATAGTGCCGCGGGAACCAATATACATTTGTTTTTTAATGATCCCAGTGCAACTGCCCAAACCACCGGCAACTCTCTATCGGCACGAACCCCAGTGACCTGCTCGGCATTAAGTGCCAAATCATCGCCCAAAACACCTGCGGTTTTTTTGGCAGCCACCTTAGTCATTAAAGCAACATCATCCAAAATAGTGGCGATATCATCCAACAACGCTAATAGACCTGTTGCCATTTCAACTCCTTCAACTCGAAAACTACGCCAGTACAATTCACTAACATCTGATTAATCCATCCTTGAACTCACCAGACAATAGAAGAAATTGATTTCAATTACTTCACATCCCAATCAAGATCGTTGTTGGAACATCCTTGCCTCACCAAAAACTTCTTTTCAATCGGAGTTTTTCTAAAACTATCGATTAACAGAGTGTAACACTCTTACTGCGACAAATTAGCGATTACGATTCGTTGGCTCACAACTTCTAATGTAAATAACCTAAGAACCGCAAGACAATTTTACGAGTGTTGAATTATAAGAAACTTTGATCAACCCAGAGCTTCAAGCGACACTAGAGGTTTATCACCAAATGTAAGAATGGTAAGTGGTTGAAATTGTGAGAAAGTGGAAATCACCAGTCAACCTATCGACTCTGATGAAATCATAAATAAATTAATCATTATCCCCTATAGAAACGCTACTCGATTAACAGAAACCCTAATCGATTAACTTCGGTACATTACCTAAGACTAATAAAAATCGAACTACATTAATAAGAGACTAATCAAAACCCTGTTTCGCCCCACCGGAAATCATTTTTCAAAAATAAATACGTTTATGACCCAATGTTGAACAATAATACTAATTAAATCGCCAAAATATACGCACATAATTAATGCATAAAACATAAAAATGATTAAATCTATGTCATTTTTACGTTATTTTCATATTTATCAATGCACCAAATAAAATTGGTTCAAATTGTGCTGCACCCATTAAGTACAAAACCTAACTCTTCGATTAGTTTCCGTACTCTTTTCATTTAATTTAGGAGCAACTTAATGAAGAAAACTCTTCTCGTTTTCATTTTGATGTTTTTTGCCCAAGATATCTTCGCGATAACCATGGGGGACGCGATTAACATTGCGGGAAGACAAAGGATGTTGTCGCAACGTATTACCCAGTATTTTATTCTTTCTGGTATTCAGCCCGATCAAGCGCGCTACAAAGAACAACTGCAACGTTGTACTTTGGAGTTTCAAGAAAATCTCGATACATTGGAATCACTTTCTGAAGCAGATGCCATTAAAACTGATTTATTTGCGGTGCGAAATTTATGGCGTGAATTTAAGTTAATTGCTGAGGGTGAAATTAGTAAAGAGGCCGCCGCCCTGCTCTATCAAAAAAGTGATGATCTACTGCAAGCAGCTCATCATTACGTGGGTAATTTAGAGAAAATTTCGGGTCAATCCGGCGCCGAAATTGTAAATCTATCGGGCCGTCAACGAATGCTGTCTCAGCGTATTGCCAAGAATTATCTAGCCTATTACTGGGGTGTTTCTGAGCAGGGTTTAGAAAATTTACAGGCCGATCTTAATGAGTATGAACTCACTTTAAAATATTTAAAAAATAACCGCTTTAATAGCGATGAAATCACGCGAAAAATTAAAAAAACCGAAGGCCACCTAGAATATGCCACGCGTGGTTTTGAAGGCGATATGCACCTGAAAGGCGAAAGATTAGTATTTGTAATCACCGGAACTACCGATATTATGCTCAAAAATATGGATGAAATTACTAAGCTCTACGCCAATTTATTGGATCAACAAACTTTGGCGCAACGCTGATCATCAATTGATTTCAGCAAGGTCTCGCGCGAGATTTTTCAACCGCAGCCAATTAATTTCGACATTTCCCAAATATCGCACCACCCAGCTGTAATACAATAAGAACCTCTGATTAACTCCTGCATGATTTAATCAGAGGACAGAAATTGACAATAAGATTTCCAATTTCTTCACAGCTTCAATCATTTACTATTCTTGGAATTGGCGATACACCCTTGTGTCGCTGAAAACTTTAGACTAATTACAGTTTCTAATAAAGTGATGCAAACGATGCCATTCAAAATTCTATCTAAGCAAGCACTATTAGCACTAGAAATTTTTACTCAATAACTGCCTTATTTATTTAAAAATTGTTATTTGCTCTAAATTGTTATTTGCTCTAAATTGTTATTCGTTCTAAAAAGTCGTTGATTATTAAATAACAGGAATTTCAATTAACGAACCAACAAAACCTGTAATCAACATTGCTAAACACCCCCAAATAACCACGCGTATTGTTGCCTTTAGCATTTTTGCACCGCCTAAATACGCCGACAAAGCCCCGAGTGATCCCAACGTTAATAAAGATGATAATGCTGTTACCCAGGTAATAAAGTCTACCGGCACTATCCACGCAGAAATCAACGGCAAAATAGAACCTAAAACAAATGCCGCAGCCGAAGAAAATGCCGCCATTAATGGATTAGCTTTCGTTGTTTCGGTTATGCCAATTTCATCCCTGGCGTGTGCTTCTAAAGCATTGTGCTCGGTAAGTTGCAGCGCAACCTCTTTGGCTAATTCGGGTTTTAATCCTCGGGCACAATATATTTCAGTAAGTTCTTTGAGTTCTAACTCGGTATTTTTCGCGAGAGATTCACTTTCCATCTGTAAATCAGCCTGTTCAATATCGGCTTGAGAACTTACAGAAACAAATTCCCCCGCGGCCATAGACACGGCTCCGGCAATAAGCGTTAAAAATCCGGCTAATAAAATAGTCTCTTGGGTCGCGCCACTGGCATGGACACCAATAATAAAACTGGCGGTTGAAACAATACCGTCATTTGCGCCAAGAACCGCCGCTCTTAACCAACCGGCTCTATCTGAATAATGTTTATGAGCGTGATACGACAAAGAAATATTTACCATATAATGTCCGATTCTTAACCAAACAGTCATTCACTCGCGTTTTGCTCTGAGTATTGTCGGTTTCTTCAACGCGGCTTTTAGACACCAAAATTAAGCGAGAATGTTCAATAACACTGGTACCAGCACTCGCTTCCAATACGATAACTCGTTGAAATTATATAAAAATCTGAATTCACATTTGCAACTGCTACTCTCAAATTACCTCAACAAAACCTTGTTCAGAGATTCCTATAGGAACCTCTGATTAACTCATCCATGATTTAATCAGAGGACAGAAATTGAAAATGCGATTTCCAATTTCTTCACAATTTCAATCACTTACCGTTCTTGAAATTGGCGACACATCCTTGTGTCGCAAGAAACTCTGGTTAATCAGAGTTTCCTATGATCAATGGTCTTATGTTAGCGCATAAATATGACACACTTTTCTAGACGTGATTTAACCGCGCCGTTGGATACAATTGTGCAAAGGTAAAGTTTTAATAAATTAAAGCGGTAAAATGGGTGATTTATAGATACAGGTCTAAAATTATCCATAGAACAACCGTATTTTAATAATTTTTTAGCACACCTTTTTATTTTTACCTTTTTGCGCCGAGTTATCTATGTCTTATCGCAACCAAAATCAGTTAAAACTCGACAATATCAGTATTAGCCACAACACCAGAAAAATTGTTTTTGTCGATGAGACTATAAAAAATTCGGAAGTACTAACGATTGTCGGCGATCAAAACTGCGGTAAGTCTGCATTACTTGCGTTTATTGCCGGATTTCTTCCCAACGATTTTGCTGCGACGGGTGGGATATTTTTAAACCACGCCAACATCGCTCAACTCGCTCCACATAAACGTCGTTTAGGTTGCTTGTATCGCAGCCCTTTGTTGTTCCCTTACTTATCCGTAGAGGGCAACTTAAAGGTTAATATGAGCAAAGCTGAAAAAAATTCCAATGAAATTATTTGGCAAGCGCTAGAGGCGTTCAAATTAGACAAGGTAAGACGATTCGGCCCAGAGAGTTTATCGAAAGAACAAAAGTTCAAAGTGGCATTACTTAAGGTTTTACTCGCTAAACCTCAAGCTGTTTTGTTGGATGAGCCTTTCTCAATTTTTGAAGGCCAACGGCGCATAAATATGAAAGAGTTTTTATTTCAACAGCTAACGGCTGCTAATCTACCCAGCATTTTGGTAACCCATGAACCAGCCGACGCTCCAGATAGTAGCCAAAAGCTGATTCATTTGTGCAGTTAACGGCTATTAGTCGATAGCAGCACAGGTTAGGTTTCTGTAGTTAATACAAAAGTTTCTGAAGGATCAACCAGTACTTGTTTGCCCATCCCTTCACGACCCAATAACATCAGAAAGGTCATGTCAGAGCGATTCGTCAAGGTGAGTTCAATGGGCCAGCTGTGTTGACCCATTTCCATTAAAGTTCTAATTACGTAGCGTTCTTCTGCCACGCCATTAGATGACTTAATGTTTCTAATGTCGGAAATTTTTGCTTCGCACTCAACGACAGTCTCAACATTGTACATATCTGGATGAATATCAAACCGAACCCAAGGTCGTCCTGATTTGGTAAAACGGCGCAGATTATCAACATGTAATGACGATGTTTTCGCACCTGTATCTATTCGGACCTGTAAATCGTAAATTGAAAGCTCCGGCAGATTACAAACCTCTAAGGCGCCAATAATAAACTTTCCTTCAAGAACTTGAGTCATGATTCATCTCCTGAGTGGCGGGAGGTCGGCCTTTTTTATTCAAAATTTTAACAGCCCGCTGAAAGACCATGGCATTTGGATACGTATACAAATCATTTTCTGGTGTTTTTAAGATGACGTGAAATAAGGTAATTTCGTACACCTCACCCCCAAATGAATTATCGCCGTCGAGAATTTCAATAAAATCGCCAACTCGATACGGAAAGAAAAAGAAGACAATAACACTGGAGGTCACGTTACTCAGTATCGACCATTGGGCAAACAAAGCAACGCCAATAACCGCGAACGCTGAACCTAAAAATACGCTAATATCACTGTAGCCATAGCCAACAATAACGCACAAAGCGATTGCCACTATCAATGCAAATAGAATTTGTAAGGTGGCGTTTACGTAGCGGACGCGCTTAGTGGGAATATTTTTTTCTTTTCCAATTCTCTCGACAATTTTGCGCAGATTCTTACGCACAATCCAATAGGCTAACAAAACCCCAAGCGTTAAAAAAATTTCACGAGATGACATTCAACTAACAATCCAAACAACAATAAATAATTCAGTTAACTATAAGAACCTCCGATTTATTCATCCGTGATTTATCGGAGGACAGAAATTGAAAATTGGATTTACAATTTCTTTACAATTTCAATTGCTTGTCGCTCTTGAAATTGACGACACATCTTTGTGTCGCAAGAAACCTTGGGTTAATCGAGGTCTCCTATGTGTTAATTACAGCACACGGAATCTCAACCTTTACCCTTTGTACGAGTATTAATTGGCTGCTGCGCCTGTGACTCTATATATTCGTAAATTAAGCCAGCAACATTTTTACCCGTTGCTACTTCAATACCTTCTAATCCTGGAGAAGAGTTAACCTCCATCACCAACGGACCGCGGTTTGATTGCAAAATATCCACACCACATACACCTAAACCCATTACCTTGGCGGCGTTTAGAGCTGTAGCACGTTCTTCTTTGGTAAGCTTAACCAGAGTTGCGGTTCCACCACGATGTAAATTAGAGCGAAATTCTCCTTCTGCACCCTTGCGCTTCATCGCAGCAACTACTTTATTACCTACAACAAAACACCGAATATCGGCACCACCGGCTTCAGAAATAAATTCTTGCACTAAAATGTTAGCTTTTAAACCCATAAAAGCTTCTATGATGCTCTCGGCCGCTTTGTTGCTGTCGGCCAAGACCACACCAATCCCCTGAGTTCCCTCAAGTAACTTGATCACCAGTGGAGCACCGCCAACGTGCCTGATTAAGTCTTTTACATCGTCGGGCTTGCTGGCAAAACCGGTTCTCGGTAAGCCTACGCCTCTTCGAGACAATAATTGCAAAGAACGTAACTTGTCCCGAGAACGGCTAATTGCGACGGACTCATTTAAACAAAACGTTCCCATCATCTCAAACTGGCGAACAACCGCCGAGCCATAAAAAGTAATCGAGGCGCCGATTCTTGGAATTACTGCATCGAATTTTGGTAAAGGCTTACCGTCGTATCTTACCGACGGAGACGAGGTTGTAATATCCATGTAACAATGCAAGGTATCGATAATTTGAACCTCATGCCCTCGCAAACGACCTTCTTCAGCCAATCTATTGGTAGAGTACAACGACTCATTGCGAGAAAGTATCGCTATTCTCATTAAAAATCCTGTAAAAAATATGAAATTTTTGGGTAACAACGTGCCGTTTTTCGATGTCAGCGCTTATTTAGCTGTCGAAAATTTCTACGTTACATCGGGAAGAGCAGCTCTTAAAATTGGCCGCGACAGTAGGGTTAAAAGTCTAAAAAGTAAAGCACAAAAAAACCCTTGGGAGCTCTTAATATTAGTAGTACTTAGTCAAAATTTATCAGTACTGATTCAAGAATTATCAGTACTTAGTCAAAAAATCAGCCAGCACGGGTAATGCAATCCAACAAAACGATGAAGTAACAGAACTCCGCAAGAGAACTTGAAATGACCACCTTACCGATTCGAATCAATATCTGCAAATTCATCGGTAAGAGACAAGATCTAATTGCAAAAAACTAGAAATAGCAGCGAAATATTGATCGGCAACTCAAGCAAGTATTTACTAAACTGAAAACCAGACTGACGTTCAATATTTAATTGTGTATGTAAGATACCCGTACTAGCAAATAACCCTTTGCTCTTAAACTCTGGGCCATTAACCAAAAGCGTGTGATCGATTACTTTTATCAAAACGACCATCAAACCAAGGAACCGTGTTACGGGTGCAAACAGTACAAAACCTATATGCGAACTCAGGAGACACCGATTAACCTTGAGCTTACAGCCACACAAAGACCTATCGCCAATTTTACTGATGGTAAGTGATTGAGTTTGTGCAAAAATTGAATCATAAAAGAATCAATCCCGAAGTTCCTATAGTATCCATGGAAGATTACCGATAGATGTAGGATCTGAGGCAAGGTCCAGAAATCAGAAAAATTACTACAATAAAAGAATATTGAATTGCATAACGGCTGACTCTGCTCTCGGCAACGCTCAAATGAGTTCACTCATTTATGGTAGAGAACTCATTTATGCTAGAGAAAACGCTGATTTGCTCATTGCTATTGGATTTGCGCACCTTTAAGCAAAAGCAAAGTCTGAGCTAAACCTGACGGTTGATAACTGATCGATAGCTTAAAGCAATCAAAATCATAGAGAACTCTGGTTGCACTGAAGCGAGAAAACTGAACCAAAGTCTTCTGGAAATAAGCCGAACCATCGATCTATCGCGCAGTTGGAACAACACACAGCGAAATAGGTCTCTAGATTCGCACAACAACTGGATATTTTTTCAGTAATCCGTGGCGTTAGGTTGACACCTTTTAGCCTAGTGATTAGTTTGAACACTCAGATGGAATCATCGTTAGAAAGCATTTCACAGGTTTAAGAAATATGCATCGAATTCTAAAAACGGCCGCAATCGTTCTTGTTACACTACCAACGGCCTTTGCTTGGAGCAAAGCCGAAGACATCGAAATATCTACAGCTCAGTCTCGCACGCTTTTAGAAGTGGTTAACACACTATCTACCAAGCATTATCGCACTCAGCCCGTTAACGATGACTTATCAAAAAGCTATTTCAACAACCTGCTGGATAATCTAGACCCGAGTCGTTCGGTGTTTTTAGAAGAAGACATCAAACGTTTTTCGAAATACGAAACCAAATTTGACGATTATTTGCGCCGTGGCGAAATATCACCAGGCTACGAAATCTACAATGTTTACCGTCAGCGCCTATCAGATCGCCTTGAGAAATTGCTCGCACAACTCCAAAGCTCTGAAAGCAACTTTGATTTCTCCCGCAATGAAAGCATTGAAATCGAGCGTGATGAGAACACACCCTGGTTGAAAGACATCAAAGAAGCGGACGAGTACTGGTATAAGCGCCTTAAATCAGCATCACTTAACCTTGTTTTGGCTGGTAAAACCCAAGAAGAAGCCAAAGAAACTCTGATTCGTCGCTACACCAACCAACTAAAACGCATTGAGCAACAAGATCAGCAGGATGTATTCGAGTCTTTGGTTAATTCCTTAACCGAAATCTACGATCCTCACACCAGCTACTTTTCACCACGCACTGAAGAAAACT
The DNA here is from genome assembly GCF_054658315.1 of Sessilibacter sp. MAH1. Taxonomy (NCBI): domain Bacteria; kingdom Pseudomonadati; phylum Pseudomonadota; class Gammaproteobacteria; order Cellvibrionales; family Cellvibrionaceae; genus Sessilibacter; species Sessilibacter sp. MAH1. The sequence goes on along the minus strand of NZ_BAAGIC010000002.1, from coordinate 26,375 downwards.
TCAATATCAACATGTCGTTGTCGTTAGAAGGTATTGGAGCAGTTTTACAAACCGAAGACGAATACACCAAAGTTGTGCGAATCGTTACCGCCGGTCCTGCCGATAAGCAAGGCGAGCTGAAAGCCGCTGACAAGATCATTGGTGTTGGTCAAGGCCAAAACGGCGAAATCGTCGATGTGATTGGTTGGCGCTTGGAAGAAGTTGTCGATAAAATTCGCGGCAACAAAGGCTCTACCGTTCGCTTACAGGTAATTCCTTCCGATTCAACCAACGAAAGCGAAACCAAAATCATCGCCATTAAACGCGACAAGGTAAAACTGGAAGAGCAAGCAGCTAAGAGCGCTGTGTTTGAAGTTGATGATGGCGCCGAAGGTAAATTTAAGTTTGGCGTAATCGATGTGCCCGCATTTTATCTAGATTTCGAAGGCTATCGCCGCCGCGATCCCGACTACAAAAGCACCACCAACGATGTTAGAAAATTACTTGCCGAGCTCGAACAAGAAGGGGTAGACGGCATTATTCTCGATTTGCGTAACAACGGTGGCGGCTCTTTATCCGAGGCAACCGCACTTACCGACCTGTTTATTGATACCGGCCCGGTTGTACAAATTCGAGAAACCAACCAAGAAATCTCAAGACGTAACCGCAGCCGCCGCAAAGCGAGCTACCGTGGCCCATTGGTTGTTTTAATCAACCGCCTAAGTGCTAGCGCCTCTGAAATTTTTGCAGGAGCCATTCAAGACTACAACCGTGGTCTGATTGTTGGCACTCAGTCGTTCGGCAAAGGCACAGTACAAACATTAACCAGTGTTCACGAAGGCCAATTAAAGATTACCGAGTCAAAATTCTACCGTGTATCGGGCGACAGCACCCAACACCGTGGCGTTCTGCCCGATATCATGATGCCTCAAGTTATCGATCCTGAAGCTGTGGGTGAAAGCACCTACGACACGGCGCTAGAGTGGGATCAAATTCATCCTGTTCGACATGATAAATACATCGATTTCTCGCAGGTTTTACCTGCATTGAAAGAGCTTCATGACAACCGTGTAACTTCCGATCCAGACCTACGCTTTATTATCGATTCATACAAGCTTGCGCAAGATAATAAAGACCAAAAAGAGCTTTCGCTGAATATCGAAACGCGCAAAAAAGAAAAAGCCGATCGCGAGCTTGCGGTCTTAAATATTGAAAACAAACGACGTGCTGCCAAAGGTGAAAAACCTTTTGAGAACTTCGAAGAACTGAAGAAAAGTGACGACGAAGAACGTGAAGAAGGTGATACCAGTACCGAAATCAACACTGACGATGATGCATTACTGCAAGAAAGCGGTAAAATCCTAGCCGACTTTATTAATTTGCGGAATAAAACCAGAACCGCAGCTAACGATCAATTCGGCAACGGGTTTCAATGAAAGTAGTCTCTTTTAACGTTAACAGTATCAGAATGCGCCTCCACCAGTTGGAGGCCATTATTCAAAATCACCAACCTGACATCATTGGTTTGCAAGAAACCAAAGTCCAAGACCAAGAATTCCCATTAAGTGAGATAGAAGCACTTGGTTATCATGCGGTCTTTCATGGACAAAAGACTCACTACGGTGTCGCCCTACTCTCTAAACAAACTCCCATAAACCCACAAAAGGGATTTGCAACAGATAACGAAGATAGCCAACGCCGCCTTGTAACCGCCGATTATGAAATCAATGGTAAGCGCGTCAGTGTGATTAACGGTTATTTCCCCCAAGGCGAAAGCCAAGATCACCCGATAAAATTCCCAAACAAACGGGAATTTTACGCCAACCTTCAAACTCTACTCGAAACTCACCATAAACCCACCGACAATATTATTGTTATGGGTGATATGAATATTTCGCCGGAAGACATTGATATTGGTATTGGCGAAGACAACCGTAAGCGCTGGTTACGCACTGGTAAGTGCAGCTTTTTACCGGAAGAGCGTGAATGGCTGGGTAAGTTGAAAAGTTGGGGCCTACAAGACAGTTTTAGAACACTGAACCCTACGAACTCAGAAACCTACAGCTGGTTTGATTACCGCAGTAAAGGGTTTGAGCGCGAACCCAGACGCGGCCTACGCATCGATTTAATTATGGCGACTGAACCCTTGATGACAAACTGTGTTGATACCGGTGTTGATTACGAAGTGCGCGCCATGGACAAGCCTTCGGATCACTGCCCAATTTGGGCGGAGTTTACGCTTTAGAACACCGTTAATTAATCTTCTGCAACTATCCAATCTAACTTCCTATTTTGGCAACACCGCATTAATATCTAAACGCTTCTATTGAAGCGTTTTTTCAAACAATTAATGGAATAATTCAATGAAGTCTCCGGTTTTTGCTTTAGCACTTCTACTAATAACTCTGGTCGGTTGCTCGACAAATTATGTGACTCCAGGAGCCGCAGTTAATATCAACGATATTACCGATAAAGAAATTAGCGACATTTTATCCATAAAACCGGCGGCAACCTTCCCAACCAATTTAGCCACCGTGCGTGTACAAGCTTCGGGATATTCCAACCATCAAACAACCAGTTACGGCCAGGGTCGTTACAGCGTCGTAACTGTACGCGAAGTTGAAGCCGATTCTGACTACGATCAATTAAAATCATTACCACAAGTTCGTGGTGTTGCACCAATCAACAAAATATTGTTGCCACAAGACTTAGATACCATCAAAACCCTGCGCGAAGCCTCCGCTAAATTAAAATCCGACATTTTAATGGTTTATACTTTTGATACTTATTTTCACGCCAATGGACAAAAATTTATTCCACTGAACGTTATCGCTCTAGGCTTTTTAAATAATAAAGAAGTTTCAGTAACTACTACCGTGTCAGCTGCTTTTTTTGATGTACGTACCGAATATTTGTATGGCATTGCAGAAGCGACCAGCTCAAAAAGTAAATTCACGAGTGTGTGGGGTGAAAGTGGTGTGGTCGATGATTTACGACTAGAAACCGAGAAGACTGCTTTTAAAAATTTAATTCCAGAAATCAAAAATACTTGGAATGGGATTATCCAAGAATACGCGAATCCTACCCAGTAATACCGCAATTAGCCTGAAATTAAGCAAAAAATGTAATTTAAAAATTCTAGTCAACATAATGCAGCTAAAAATACTTTCGCAAACTTATTCACCCAAAACTCAGTTAACAAAAACTCAGTTAACAACACGTTGAAACTAACGGCGGTAAACTCTATGAAAGAAATCATCAACGATTTAAGCCAAATGCCACCGTGGTTAATAATAAGTATTGGAGTTATTTGCGCATTTATTGTGCTAATGATCATCAAACAGATTTTATTAGCTCGCATTTCTTCGTTAATTGATAAAACTAAATTCGAACTTGATACCATTTTTATCAACGCCGCAAAAAAACCTGCCACCTTATTAGTCATTGCCCTGACGATTTTTATTTTTGAGGGCTTACTAAATTTTTACCAAATCGACATCACTCGTTTAGAACGCATTACTGTTTTTTCGGAACGTCTACTTATTATTCTCGCCTTGGTTATTTTCTGTGAAAGATTATGCAGCGGATTTATCGCGCATTATGCCAAACAAAGTGTCGTTCTTAACAACAGCAAAAGCTTGGCGTCAGGCATCGCACGGGTAATTATTTTAAGCTTAGGCATATTAATCGTCTTAAGTTCGGCGGGAGTGTCTATTACACCGATTATTGCATCGCTAGGTATTACCTCCCTAGCCGTAGCATTAGCACTGCAACCAACACTGGAAAACTTTTTCTCAGGTCTACAAATCATTGCAGACAAACCCATTCGTGTAGGCGACTTTATTGAATTAGAATCAAAAGAACAGGGTTACGTAGAAAAAATTGGCTGGCGCTCAACCTGGGTACGAATGCTGCCAAACAACATGATTGTTATACCCAACAGCAAAATTGCGGGTTCCAAAATCATTAACTACTACTACCCTGAAAAAGAACTCTCGGTACCGGTAGAAGTGGGCGTACACTACAGTTCAGACCTAGAAAAAGTCGAACAAATAACCTTAGAAGTTGCCCGCGAAATACTACAAACACATGAATTCGGTGTAAAAACCTACGAAACCTTTATCGTTTATCACACCTTTGATTCCAGCAGCATCAACTTCACCGTAATGCTGCGCGCCAAAGAATACGCAAACCGTTTTTTCATCCGCTCTGCGTTTATAAAAGCACTTCACAAACGTTACGCTCTAGAAGGTATCGTAATTCCATACCCAATTCGCGCAATCAATACCGACCAAGAATCGGCCATATTAGAGCTGAAAAAAAACCAGTCAGCTTAGCTGGCTGGTTTTTAAAATGGAAAACATCTATAGGCGTAAAATTACAAAAAATTTTACGCTCTTTAATAAAACATGACGCTTTGCAAAACTGCATACTCCTGAGCAGCAGCTCTTACGACCGATTAAAAATCGATACAGTCATGATTTTAGCGCAACTACAAGAACGCCAAGACTTGCAAAAACATATCTTCCAGCATGAGCAAATAATAAAAGAGGAAAAACAAGCAGCGATTAAAACCGTGTTCAAGCAAGAAACCCGCATTACCCAATCGCAACAGCAGGAATTTACACAAGAGTATGAGCGTACTATCGAACGCGATCGAGAGCATAAATAAAATTGGGGCTGGGATTTTAGCGCGCCATTTATATTAATGGCGCCTTATTTTAACGGAAGAAACAACTCTTAATATTTTTCAGTAGACTCATTACGGCCAGAAGCAGATATTACCCCGTGCTAAAGACATAAGAATTTGATGAGCTAGTTATTAAAACAATCAAACAGCTTTACGCTTCGCCTTCTTGGTTTTTTCAACTGGTTTGAAGGAATCTTTTAGATGTTGCCCGAACCAGCGGCGGCGTTCGATATAACGAAATCCGTTCATGACAAAGCGATAATCACAGCGTCCCAATCTCAGGCCGCAGCCGCAAGGGCAAGACATCTTATTGGCCTCGCGTTTGCGTTTACCAAGAGCCTGCAAGGCGCGTATAACAGCCAGTTTTCCACTAACGCCGAACATTTCTCCATAATCATCAACTAGACCCTGCTCACCATGTTCGAGCTCGCCATAGGGAAAGTTTCCGTATTCAATGTGGTGCGTTACGGCGTATAGAAATCCGTCAACAATTGCCGAAAAGAATGCCGAAAGCGAATGGTCATCCTTTAGCAGTGACTTTATTTTCAGCTCAGAGCCAAGACAAAATGAGCCATCACCATAAGTGTGATATTCCTGATTACGCGGAAAATACTTTTCCTCGTCAATAACCGTAGGCAGCTTTGCGGGATAATCACGAGGACAGACCAACTTGAGCCGATAAGTCCGCTCAACGAGCTGACTGCCTAGAAGCTGAGCCTTTAAATGGTACTCCCCCGCCAGTACAAGCCGTGCATCATTGATTTCTAAAATCCTGATCCGTGGATGAGCCGCTAGGAAGTCTTCCAGTCCTAAAGCATCCCAATGGCGCATCTATTGATCAAACCACGGCTTCGGATCAGATGCATAGATCTCTTTGGTCGGCGTAATTACTGCCGCAGACAAGCCCAAGGCCAGTGCAACGGACGTGACGTCAAGGCTGACATTCAGACCACGATCTGCCGCTTCAACCACAAGCTGGCTGTTATCCTTGCTACGTAAAGCCTTGAAGTCGGCTCTGGCCTGATAAAGCCATTTGTCGAAATTTTCCTTCAACTTATACTTGGTCGAGTCCGCTCCATACCACTTATCCGCAAAGTCTTCCGCAGGGTTTACAGGATTGGGCACCAAAGGCACCTCGCCATTTATGTACTCACCCATACGCGAGAGGATATTGGTTAAGGCCGATGCAAGATCACTCTCGCCGTTATAGGCCTTCGCCGCCAATGTGGTGATAATCACCGAGATCGGTTTGCTGTCGTTATCCTTGAACATCGTGTCGCGATGACGCTTGAGGAGCTGAATAGCCTGCTGTAATGGTGTTTTCCATTGATAATAAGGCAGACTATCAATACTGGCATTAAACCTCATTTCACGCTCGCTGATGATCGACTGGGCGGTTTTCATCCGCGTCTCGAACCAGCGTGCATAGCCCTCGGGATTGCTGATACGCCAGTCATCCGTCGTGATCTTATAGCCAGGATCGGTGTTATCAGTGATCGACACCGCCAGCTCGGATACGTTTTGAGCAAGCGCATCATCAAAGTGGGAGTTTTCAACCATGCGCCTCTTCAAAACGCTCCTTCCGGTTTCACTTTCAGGAATGCATGGCACTATATCCATGTGAAAGCTTAGCCCATCAGCATATTCAAGCCGCCAGCAACGCTTTTTCTCGAAAAGCTCTTCCTTGATGCCGCGCGCTTTGCGATACAACTCCAGTTCAGCCCCGACATGGTTTTTAAGCTGCTCTTGCGTGATATCGCCCTTGCTCAGACCCTGACGAAGGTTACACCCCATATCAAGGTCATATTCTTCATTAGCATCAGGCTTAATGGCCGTGCCCAGCCTGAACGAGCCTTGCGAGAAGACAAGCGGGTCATATTCAAGGCAAGTTGAATCCTCGCGGTGCAACCACTCGCCAATATCCTTATACCGCTTTTCTGCCTTTTCATAGGCACCATCGGGCAATTCAATTTTTTCAAGAATGCCTTTCAGCACTTCGTTACTTCGATTAGGCATCATGTAAATCACCTTTCAGTTCAATAGCTTTAATAAACTCCTGGGCCTTCATGTCGTGGTCATAAATCAACCAGGGCATGTCAGACTTAGGCATTCTTGCCCGCCCAAATTCAATGGCGCACGACACCGGCATCACAGGGAATACATGAAGCGGCGTCGCTTCACCGTGTGCACACTTGATTTCGACAATCAGGCTTCTCAGATGCTTTCTGAACAGAGAGAGCTGCTGCTTGGCTTGTATAAAATCGTTGTGGGGATTTTTAAGGGTTATTTCCCAGATCGATGTGTCTTCGCCGATCACCCTGGTGATACGCTCAGACGAGACGTGATCGCTCAGCGATACAATCAGTGCAGGCTTCCCGTTAAGGTTATCCGGTTTGTTCAAGATGTAATCAAAATCATCTACACAATCCTGCCACACCCAGCCCTTAGGCTCTCTATGAAGCTGATAGGTCTCCACATCGATCTTATCGGTGAGCAAAGCACCAAGCAGTATCAACAATGGCTGGGGTGCAAGTGCAAACAAGGAGAAGTGGTTGCAATAATCGTCAGAAGCCAATGGAGTCAAATAGCGCTCGAATGCCCTGAAGAGGTGTTGAGATTCGGCTTTCCAATATTCAGCCGTAGTGTCTTTGAGCTCAGAGTTCATAGAGAGACGTACTGGCCTTTCAGCCGCTGGATACCATTGCGGAAACATGGCCTCTACACAGGAATGGTATTGGATCGGCGATTTCTCGGAGCCGATATTGGCACCATACATCACAACATTGGATTTTTTGTCAGGCGCAATGCCTGCAACTACCTCAATACGCTGTTCATGCTGCGTCTTCCAAGCAATTAAAAGATCGGCTGGGTATAAGGTAGCCCCGCCTTCTTGATCGATTTTCCTGTGGCAACCATGGCACATCAACATGAGGTTACTGATGTCATTCAAACTGGTTAGGCCAGTCTTGAATGGCCCCCAGCCACGGGGCCCATTCTCCGAAAACGCATATATGTGTGCTTTTTGAGACAAGTTAACTGTCTCTTGCGTTATCGCCGATTTATATAACAACTGATTACATCCGCTAAACTGACAGCGACCTGCCGCGCGAGCCCAAAGCTCGCGCTCTACAGGTTGTTTAATATGTCTCGTAACCTCTACGACCATTTGCTACCCCTTACACTTTACCCAGCAAGGGCAACGATCTTGGAGTTAGGCCATCAAGCAACAGATGGCTAATATAACCAGCTCCTGCGGATAAGGTTAGAAACCGCAATAACTGACCACCCTTATCCTCGGGCTTCCAGTCATAGGCTTTCTTCAAGCCATAACCCATCATCATCAAAAAACTGACGCTGTGGAAAAACTGGCGGTGATGTGGATTGGTGGCGGGCTCAATCCAATCAGGCAATTTGGAAAAAACCGTGCTGGCGCCAATGGCCAGCAAAGGGTTCACATTCTCACCCTGGCTCTTGCTATAGGACGCCATCGCCACTCCGGTTAATGCGCCTGCCGCAATATGATCAGCTCCACTCGCCATGCTACTTCTCCTTGCGCACGCCCTTAAACGGAGTCTTGTCAGTCGTTTTCACATCCATAAATCTACCCGTTTTAGCGTCCCGCTTAACATAATGACCTGAGGGGGTTTTCGTTTGTGAGCGTCCGCGAACTGCTCCATTGCGGTGACCGTCTCCAGTCGGTGGGTTAGTAGCCATTGATCAATCTCCTAGTGTTAACTATAGTTAAAATAAATATCAACGAATGTTAACAGCATATTTTCTCTGGCACAGATTGTCAACTTCTGCTAAAATATTTTTTAACAGGAGTTAATTTTATGGCCGACCGAAGCGAACAAGCAAAGAAAATTAGCAATAATATCAAAACCTTGAGGGCCGGAATGAACTGGAACCAGTCCAGATTGGCACAGGAAGCGGGAATTAGCGGTGCAGCATTAAGCAAGATAGAACAAGGGGAAGGTCGAGTACCTACAATTGTGGTTCTTCGTAAATTGGCTTCAGCATTAAACGTACAGCTGCATGAGATTACTGGCGAAATGCCTACCGAGGCTTCGGAAGTCGACCAACGTAGTAGAGAATTTTATCGTAGATGGGATATTCTCAATGATTTATCAAAAGAAGATCAGGATAGACTGAGAGACATGGCCGAGCGCCTAAAGGAAATCACGCCCAATAGAAAAAAATAATTCTTACTCATCTTCTTCACTCAAGCAGTCATCATCATAAGTGACTAAAGAATACGAAAACCCTTTGTCTAATAAAATGGAACTTACATATAAGCGCTCTATCGTTACACCTTTGCTATAAGGATTAACCCAATCAATCGCATCAACTTCATCAAAATCAGCTGGGTAAGGAAACTCTGTAACATTAACTAGCAGTTCACGTTGATCCGTAGACAAAGGCGAATTATTGATGAAAAAATCAAAATTCTGTGAAGAAACAAAACGCTTAAAAGTACCATTCTGATGGATTACTAATACAAATGGTTCATTGTTTAGCAGTAGCATACGCCTAAACGTTGCCTCCAATGAACTGTCACACTTAGAAGATATAGCATAGATATTTTCCCAATTAATTTCTCCGTTTGTTATAGCGCTGATTAGCTTTTTTGGCATGAGCAACCCTGAAGCAAACCCATTAGCTTGCCTCTCAATAGGATCATCAAATGGATTTGATAATTCTTTGCTTCCGCACTCAAAAAGCATTTTCTTTTGAGGCATTATATGCATGCAGACATGACCGATTTCATGAGCAACAGTGAAATTAAACCGTCGTTGATCAGGAATGTTTTTGTTGACATATATTAATGCGGCACTATCGTTACCTTGAGCCTTGCCCAAAATTTTCTCTGATGAAAACTCATGCGCTTCTAACACAACATTAAAATGCTCAGAACTGATCGCGCTCACTACTTCTGACGGGATTATTGGTAACAAATCAAATTCAAGCTCTTCTAAAATTTGCTCTGCTTCAGCGATTCCTTTCTGCTCTTCAATCATCTATAAATTACCTGTTTTTGAATATTGGAAAGAACTTTTGCAACGTCTGCTTTGGGTCGAAAGCAGCGGTTAAAATTCTAATTTTTTCATCTACCATTTGTACACTTATAAACTTGTATCAAACAACAATAAAATCACTACGTTAATCAACTATAACGACTTCTTTTATTCTTATTTCCCTAATTCGTGTTTATCGAGTGATAGCTTCTGCATCACGGCGTGATGTAATCCAAAAGGAGCGACTTTGATAAACACTAAAGGCGATCATAAACACAAATCTTCATATCCTATTGTACACCTTCCAAACTTACCGTTGGGCACCTCAAAATACCGCGTGTACCTAGTAGAAGACTCAGGTTTAAGCGGCAAACAGGCTGAAGAGCTTTTAAAAATGCATGGCAGATGATTCAAACGATGAGTAAATATGCGCTTCTTTACTGACGCGTCAGTGATAAAAAAACAAAAAAATTGAAAGACATGGCTTAAAAAGCCAAGAGCATTGCAGCGACAATAACTGAAAGAAAACAACTTTATTAGAGAAAAGGTTTTTCATGACGATGTAACAGCTGGTGGTGATTTTAATAAACGTCCTGTTATGACGCAGATTATCAGTTACCTATAAGCTAACCCTCATAAAAATTATATTGTGATATTAAACACTTTAGCCGCGATATTTAAAAATTGCGCGCCTCATTGTGTTATCAAACATGGGGACTTCTTGGTTTTTTTCTGGCGGAAACAACAACGGATAACCACCTGATATTTCGTGTATTTTTTTAGAATTGTTGCGGTTTGATGTGCCAATGGAACAAAATGTTCTGTGCCCATTTTCATGCGTTCGGCAGGTATTCGCCAAATACGCTCTTCAAGATCAAACTCTTCCCAACGAGCACCACGTAATTCACCGGGGCGCACAAACGTTAAAATTAATAACTCAATAGAAAGCTGCATTAGTAATCTACCCTTAGCTTTATAATTAGCTAATGCCTTTAAAAATTCGGGTAATTCTTTTCTCGGCAAAGAGGCTATGTGTTCTGTTTTACTGAGCTTTTAAAATACTGGTTAAATCAGCGGCGGGATTAATTTCAATTAAATTATTTTGCACGGCGTAACGAAATACTCGACGAACATCTTGCAAGGTTCTACTAGCAATGTCAGGAGCATCAAGATTTTCTACAGCGCGTGTAATTTTAATAATTTCTTGCGGTTTAATTTCGGCAATTGGTTTGTTACCAACTAAAGGAAAGGCGTTTTGTTCTAACCGTAAAAATACGCGGTTTGCGTGGCCTGGCTTCCAAGTGCCCTTTTAATGATTCCACCAATATTCGACAATTTTAGAAAATAAATTACTGGATTTTTCTAATGTCTTAGTAGAAATGAAGTTTGTGCGATGAAATTCAGCGATGAAAAAGATGTGCGTATATTCATTGCTAGGAAAGAGGTCGAGCGTCACAATACTGGGTATGTTTTCGCGGAAATAACCCCGGCGCTTAGAGAGGTTTTGACCAGAGCTGAATCATTGCCTCCACTGAGCCAATACGTGGTTTCAAAGATTTTGCGCGGCGGCCGAAGGGGTCAATTACGCCCAGAAATGATTTCGAGAACATTTCATGAAACCGCAAAGGAGTGTGGAGTATTTAACCATCTCGATAGAGATGAGTGGCCAACGTTTCATGAAATAAGATCGCTAGGATCGAGCGTTTTGGAGCAGTCTGAAAAAAGACCAGTTGATCAGATTCAGGCGCTTTTGGCTCACGCATCAGGAGAGCAAACACAGGTTTATTTGGATGGTCACGGTGATCAGAAATGGATCGAGGCGGTAGCGGGAAACACTAAAATTTGGTGATCTGTGTGGTTTATTTTTCCAAAATATTTCCAAATATTTCAAAAGTATATTTTTTAACCACTTAGAAAAACGTTATTTTTGGTGCCCAAGGCCGGACTTGAACCGGCACGGCTTACGCCACTACCCCCTCAAGATAGCGTGTCTACCAATTCCACCACTTGGGCAAGGGATGTTAAATGTCTTTTACTTAGATGGTCGGAGTGGCCGGATTTGAACCGACGACCACCACACCCCCAGTGTGGTGCGCTACCAGGCTGCGCTACACTCCGAGTTAGTTTTTAGCATTTTTAAGATAGTAAAAACTTAATTTTTAGCAACTTAAGAATAGCTAAAAAACCCGCCAAATCTTTGTTTTCTAAGGCATTTAACAGAGCGCGAGATAATACACTCTTAATTAGCTTTTGCAAGCGTTAGCACAAAGATTTTTTAATCAAAAACGGCGAATTAGTGTATCTGTTTGTTACACCAATTCACCGTATTAAATTAGAAGATAACTGACTAGAAACACTATCAAACTGCGTTTGTTTAAACTGCACCGCAAAAAAACGTTGCCCAAACATATCCGATTCAGTTGTCTTTCAAAACGGCTAACACTTCTTCTAGCTCTACAATCATTTGATGAACAATTTGTTTGAACTGCGTATTGTCTTCAACAGCTTCATCTCCGGTCATACGCTGGCGCGCTCCGTTGATGGTAAAGCCTTGATCGTAGAGTAAAGCTCTAATTTGACGAATTGTGAGAACATCTTGTCGCTGATAGTAGCGACGATTGCCTCTTCGTTTTACTGGTTTTAACTGAGGAAATTCTTGTTCCCAGTATCGCAGTACGTGCGGTTTAACAGCGCACAACTCGCTTACTTCACCAATGGTAAAATAGCGCTTTGCCGGAATGACCGGAAGTTCGTCATTGTGACTTGGTTCCAGCATAGGCCTCCACCCTTGCCTTCAGTTTTTGACCTGGCCTAAAGGTAACCACCCGTCTGGCAGAAATTGGAATTTCTTCGCCAGTTTTGGGGTTGCGCCCTGGGCGTTGACTTTTGTCACGCAGGTCAAAATTGCCAAACCCTGAAAGCTTAACCTGCTCGTTACACTCTAACGCGGTGCGAATCTCTTCAAAAAAAACTTCGACGAGTTCTTTTGCCTCGCGCTTGTTAAATCCGAGCTCTTCATAGAGGAGCTCGGCCAAATCCGCTTTTGTCAGTGCTCCAGTCATAACAGTGTAGCCTTTTTAGTGTGCGGTTACTGTTAAGCTGGCTGATTTGCCAGATTAATCAGCGTAATACCGCGTTAAGCTCCGACTCGAGATACTTGATAACAGCATCAACCGAGGTGTTAATCTGTTCGTCCGTAAGATTGCTCGAAGGATGCTGGAAGGTCAAGCCTAAGGCAACACTTTTTCTTTGTGTATCAATACCTTTGCCCACATAAACGTCAAAAATCTTTAACTCTGTGAGCCAGTCCCCAGCACTATTACGCACCGCTTTTTCTAATTGCAGCCCTGTCACAGTTTGATCAACAACTACTGCGAGGTCGCGACGAACTTCAGGGTGTTTCGACAACGCGGTGTATTCCGGCACTAGGGCTTGAGCAATGTCCGCCTGATTTAACTCAAACACGAATGCTGGCTGATCTAAATCTAGCGCATGTTGAACTTGCGGATGCAAGCAACCAACAATACCCACAATTTTTCCATCAATCAGTATTTGTGCTGTTTGCCCTGGATGCAAAGCACTATGAACAGCCGGCTCAAAAACTACGCTTTCTGGAAGAGCTAACTTACCGGTAAGCGCCAGAATTGCTTCGACGTCACCTTTAATGTCGTAGAAGTCGAATTTATCGCTTTTGCCAAACCAAGATTCACCTTGTTTAGTACCGTAAATCAAACCTGCGATCACTGGTGTTTGAACCAGCTTCTCAAGAGATCCGTCTTCAGAAACGAATTTAAGTCCCGTCTCAAACAGTTTTGCACGTGCTTGTTGGCGGTTCAGGTTGTGCTTAAGGCTGTTAATTAATCCGGCCCACAGACTGGTGCGCATCACCGACATATCGGCACTAATTGGATTCTGCAAAGGAACCGGAGTAATGCCTGGGTCAATGATTGACTGAATTTTAGTATCAACAAAACTGTAGCAGATAGCTTCTTGATAGCCTCTAGCGACAAGCGTGGCACGAATTCGGCCGAGCGGCGTTTGCGTTTCAGTTTGACGATCAATCCGCATCGGTAATGCCATAGAGGTAACCGGCAAATTGTTATAGCCATAGACACGAGCAATTTCTTCAAGTAGATCTTCTTCGATGCTGATATCAAAGCGATAGCTTGGTATTGCAAACGTCCAAGAAGAGTCATCAGAAGATACAACTTCTAAACCTAAGCGAGTTAAAATTTGCAGAACGTCTTCGTCAGCAAGAGAAAATCCTAAACCAGACTCAATACGAGCTTTGCGCAAGGTAACTTGCACTGGAGCAGGAACCGAATCATTCTCAGCAACCACAACTGGGCCTGGAACACCGCCTACAATATCGATGATAAGTTGCGTTGCGCGCTCGATGGCTCTTGTTGCTAGATTGTAATCCACGCCGCGCTCAAAGCGGTGTGAAGAATCAGTATGCAGACCATATCGACGCGCTCGATTCGCAATGGTCAGCGGGTTAAAGAATGCCGCTTCTAGGAAAATGTTGGTAGTTGCATCCGTTACCGAAGAGGGTTCTCCACCCATAATGCCTGCCATTGCCAACGGGCCAGACGCATCGGCGATCACCAAAACATCGGTATCAAGCTCCACTTCTTCACCATTGAGCAAGACCAACTTTTCTTTATCTTTGGCAAAGCGAACCGTAATTTGGGTATCGAGTTTATCGAGGTCGAAAGCATGCATAGGCTGACCTAATTCCATAAGCACAAAATTGGTCACATCTACGATTGCATCAATACTACGCACGCCACCGCGGCGTAATTTCTCTTGTAACCACAAAGGACTTGGTTTTGAAACGTCAACGCCTTGGATAACTCGACCAACATATCTTGGACACGAATCTTCAGCTTGCAGCTCTACAGGAAATGTTACTTCAGAAGCTGCGTCTACTGGCTCAATGGCTGGCCCGCAAACTTCACTTCGGTTTAACACACCTACTTCGCGGGCGATACCTTGAATACTCAAGCAATCGCTGCGGTTTGGCGTAAGGTCTACCTCAATGCATTGATCATTTAACTTCAAATATTCGTTCAGATCGACGCCAACCGGAGCATCTAAGGGTAATTCCCATAAGCCGGAGTCATCATCACCAGCTTGCAGCTCTGTCTGAGCGCAGAGCATTCCAAAAGACTCTACGCCGCGTAGTTTGGCTTTTTTAATCTTAAATGCTTTTCCGTCTTCGCCAGGAGGTAAGGACGCTCCGACCGTGGCGAAAGGTATTTTGATGCCAACTCGCGCGTTGGGAGCACCACAGACAACCTGCTTGGTCTCATCGCCGTCGCCAGCAACGGTACAAACACGAAGTTTATCGGCATCTGGGTGTTGTTCTGCGGCTATGATTTCGCCCACAACTACACCGGTGAATTGACCAGCAACCGACTCGACTGCGTCGACTTCTAATCCGGCCATGGTAATTTGATCAACTAATTGCTGCGTATCGATATTTGGGTTAACCCACTCACGCAACCAAGATTCGGAGAATTTCATGCTTCAATCTGCTCTTTTCGGTTCTTTAGGCGTGTTTTACACGGCGAGTATTAGCGAAACTGTTTTAAGAATTTTACGTCGTTCTCAAAGAACAAACGTAAATCATTAACGCCGTAACGCAGCATAGCTAAACGCTCAACACCCAAACCAAAGGCGAAACCGGTGTACTTCTCTGGATCAACACCACTGGCTCGAAGAACATTAGGATGAACCATGCCGCAACCACCAACTTCCAGCCAACCCGTTTTACTGGATTCCCATTGAATATCGAACTCGGCTGACGGCTCTGTGAAAGGGAAAAAAGACGGACGGAAACGCACTTCTAGATCACGCTCAAAGAACGCTTGAAGGAACTGCACAATGGTGCCCTTGAGGTCGGCGAAGCTAATATTTTGATCAATTGCCAAACCTTCTACTTGATGGAACATCGGCGTATGGGTTTGATCAGAATCGCAGCGGTAAACACGGCCAGGACAAATGATATAAATTGGAGGCTCTTGCGATTCCATGGTTCGCACTTGTACTGGTGAAGTGTGTGTACGAAGCACATGGTTTTCATCGATATAAAAAGTATCGTGCATGGCGCGAGCTGGGTGATGAGCCGGGATATTTAAGGCATCGAAGTTGTGATAGTTGTCTTCGATTTCAGGACCTTGCTCAACTCGATAACCTACCGCAGAAAATATTTTTTCAATGCGTTCTAGGGTTCGTGTTACTGGGTGCAAACCACCCATTTCCGATTGTCGACCAGGAAGAGTTACATCGAGTGTTTCACTTGCTAACTTCGCATTAATAGAAGCTTGTTCAAGTTGACTTTTTTTCTCGTTGATTCGATCTTGGACCTGTTGCTTGGCTTCGTTAATTTTTGCACCGGCAGCAGGACGCTCCTCAGCCGTTAACTTTCCTAAGCTTTTTAGTAACGCAGTGATTTGGCCTTTTTTACCCAAATATTCAACACGCACATGATCCAGTGCGGCTAAATCTTCAGCCTTTTCAACCAAGCCAAGCGCTTCATTGGTGAGCGCGGCTAGATTCTCCATGCGGACTTCTCCAAATAGTCTTACACAAGAGTTAATTATTCTTGCAGAGTGTTTCTGCGGTATTTTACCGGCACAAAAAAAGGGAGAAGCTCAAGCCCCTCCCCTTTTTTTGGCTATCCTGTAAAACGAATTTTACGGATTTGAATTGGGATTACGCTAGGGCTGCTTTCGCTTGTTCAACGATGGCAGCAAAAGTCGCTTTGTCATGAATGGCAAGATCAGCCAATACACGACGGTCCAATTCAATGTTTGCCTTTTTAAGGCCAGCGATTAAGCGGCTATAGCTCATACCTAAAGCACGAGATTGTGCATTGATACGAGTGATCCATAGAGCACGGAAGTTACGCTTTTTAACGCGACGGTCGCGGTAAGCATATTGACCGGCCTTAATGACCGCTTGTTTGGCTACGCGGAATACACGTGAACGTGCACCATAGTAACCTTTAGCTGCTTTCAAAACTTTCTTGTGACGACGACGCGCCTCAACACCACGTTTTACACGGGCCATATTCTCTTCCTCAAAATTCTCGTGTTGTTAAAACGGGCCAATTACTTGGCGCGTAGCATACGATCTACCAATGGTTTATCAGCTGCGTTTAGCACTGAAGTGCCGCGCAATTGACGCTTACGCTTGGTAGTCATTTTGGTCAAGATATGGCTTTTGTTAGCGTGTTTGTGCTTGTAACCGCTAGCCGTCTTTTTGAAGCGCTTTGCAGCACCGCTATGTACTTTAGCTTTTGGCATGGGATGAAAACTCCATCACAGACCCCTTAAAGACTCTAAGTATATTAATACCCAGGGGGATCAACTGTTAACGTTAAAAAGTAGGTCGGTAGCTAAAAACCTGGCTACTTTTGTTTGCTTAGCTACTTACGCAACCCATGTTCATGAGTTACTAAATAGCTTACCTCAGCCTCACTATAATAAATCACAGTTGAAAGCCGAGGCGAAATTCTACACATCCAATGATATCGGGAAAACTTATTTTTTCTTTTTCGGTGCGATAACCATCAATAGCTGGCGACCTTCCATTTTAGGACGTTGCTCAACCACACCAAATTCTTCCAAATCTTTCTCGATACGTTCTAGCATTTCCATACCGAGTTCTTGGTGGGCCATTTCTCGACCACGATAACGCAGAGAGATTTTAGCCTTATCGCCGTCTTCTAAGAAACGAATTAAGCTCTTAAGCTTAATTTTGTAATCGCCAATATCGGTACCGGGACGAAATTTCATTTCTTTAACTTGCTGTTGCTTTTGTTTCTTTTTAGCAGCAGCGCGTTGCTTTTTGATTTCAAACAAGTGTTTGCCGTAGTCCATTACCTTACAAACCGGCGGATCGGACTGAGCAGCCATTTCAACTAAATCTAAACTGGCCGCTCGCGCGGTACTGAGAGCTTCATCTATTGGAACAATTCCTACTTGCTCGCCATCTGCACCGATCAATCGAACCGTGGCGGATTGGATTTGATCGTTAATCCGGGCTTTTTTTGAACTACCGGCAGCTGCTTCTCGTTTGATAATTGTGTCTCCTAAACTATGAGCCTAAGCCCTTAAACCTGTTGCTAGTTACTAGCGCTATCAGTGCGACCTAGATTTGCAATGTCTTTATTGATGAGCTCAACAAACTCATCTATGGACATTACGCCTAAATCTTCACCGGTACGTGTTCTAACCGCAACAGCATTTGACTGAGCTTCCTTATCGCCAGTGACAAGCAAATAAGGAACCTTTTGTAAAGTGTGCTCTCGAATTTTAAATCCGATCTTTTCGTTTCTCAAGTCGCTTGATACTCGCAAGCCATGATTAGCAAGTTGTTTTTCAACACTTTTAACGTAATCTGCCTGAGCATCGGTAATATTCATGATCGCAACCTGAGTTGGAGCCAACCAAGTTGGGAATGCACCTTCGAAGTTTTCGATTAAAATACCAATAAAACGCTCGAAGGAACCAAGAATAGCTCGATGCAACATAACCGGAGTCTGGCGACTGCCATCTTCAGCAACGAATTGTGCGCCAAGACGACCGGGCATTGAGAAATCCACTTGGATGGTTCCACACTGCCAAACTCGACCAATACAATCTTTCAGAGAAAACTCAATCTTCGGACCATAGAATGCGCCTTCACCGGGCAACAACTCAAAGCCCAAACCTTTAGCATCAAGCGCATCGGCAAGTGCTTTTTCTGCCTTATCCCAAACTTCATCACTACCAACTCGTTGTTCTGGACGAGTGGAAAGACGAATAATGACCGAGTCAAAACCGAAATCACGATACACCGAGTAGAGCAAATCGGTAAACGTAGAGACTTCGGTTTGAATAGAGTTTTCCGCACAGAAGATATGTCCATCGTCTTGAGTAAAGCCACGAACACGCATGATACCTTGAAGTGTGCCCGAAGCCTCATTGCGATGGCATGAACCAAATTCAGCCAGACGCATTGGCAATTCTTTATAAGATTTTAAGCCTTGGTTGAACACCTGAATATGACAAGGACAGTTCATTGGCTTAATCGCAAAATCACGAGATTCGGATTCAACTGTGAACATATCGTCGCGAAATTTATCCCAGTGACCCGATTTTTCCCAAAGCACACGATCAACAACTTGCGGGGTTTTAATCTCTAGATAGCCATTCTCGCGCTGAATTTTGCGCATATACTGCTCGATGGCAGTGTAAACAGCCCAGCCCTTGGGATGCCAAAACACCATGCCAGGCGCTTCTTCTTGCAAATGGAAAAGGTCGAACTTTTTACCGAGTTTACGGTGATCGCGCTTAACGGCTTCTTCTAAAAATCTAAGATGTTCTTTCAACTGTTTTTTATCGGCAAACGCAGTACCGTAGATACGTTGAAGCATCTTATTGTTAGAGTCACCTCGCCAGTAGGCACCAGAAACTCGTTGCAATTTAAAGTGTTCACAAAACCCCATGTGCGGAACATGCGGCCCACGACACATATCAACGTATTCTTCGTGATGATACAAGCCCGGCTTATCTGACTTTGGAACATCGCGATCAAGAATTTCCATTTTGTAGCTTTCGCCGCGAGCCTGGAAAGTATCGTACGCCTCATCCCAGCTAACTTTCTTTTTGACGACAGAATACTTTGTTGAAGCCAGCTCTTTCATGCGTTTTTCAAGCGCTTCAACATCTTCGTCGGTCAATCGATACTCTAGGTCGATATCGTAATAGAAACCGTTTTCGATGGTAGGGCCAATCGCCATCTTAGCGTCTGGCCACATTTGTTTGAGAGCATGACCCAATAAGTGAGCACACGAGTGGCGGATAATCTCAATGCCATCTTCGTCTTTAGGAGTAAAGATAACTAAATCCGCATCATCTTCGATTATGTCCACAGCATCATGACGAACACCGTTAACACGGCCACCAAGCGTAACTTTCGCAAGGCCAGGACCAATGTCTTTAGCTACGTCTAAAATAGATACAGGATGATCAAATGAGCGTTGTGAACCATCTGGGAGAGTAATGACAGGCATATGTACTTCCTTACTTCAGTGGTGACTCCTACCAAAAGCCACTTGATTTGGGGTTTAAAGCGAATCTACATTATTTCGAAAGAAAAGTTTTACCAAGTGATAACTAACTTTTCTTTATTTGAGTTGGTACGACCGAGTGGACTCGAACCACCGACCCCCACCATGTCAAGGTGGTGCTCTAACCAACTGAGCTACGGTCGTATAGGACTTTTCAAGAGGCGCGCACTTTACCAGCTTGATTTATTGAGCGCAAGTATTAAAAACTCGTTCTAAATTAATTGTTTAGCTGCGACAATAAGTGTTCATTCCAATTTTATAAGCCGCTTTAATCGTGAACCCTAATCGCCAAGCAAATGTCATCGCCATCACCGGAGCTTCAGGCTTAATTGGAGGCGTTCTAGTAACTCAATTAAAAAACACCGGCCACGAAGCTGTCGAACTGTCTCGCAACAACGGCACCGTGAATAACTTTAACTCCTTTACCGAAGCCGTCAAAAATGTAGATGTGCTCGTACACCTAGCCGCGGTAACACATAATCCAAACGCAACCTACCAAGATTATTACGAAGGTAATGTTGAGTTCACAGAAAAGATTTGTACTTGGATTACTGAAGCCAAGAATAAAAATCTTGCTGACATCAAGAGAGTCCTACTTATAAGCAGCATTAAAGTTATGGGAGAATCTACTCTGCCCGACCAGCCATTTGCACATACCTCTACTTGCAACCCCGAAGATAACTATGGAAAGACCAAGTTACTCGCGGAACAGAAGCTCAAGAGTATGTGTAATGAAGCTGGGACCGAATGGTGCATAATTAGACCACCGCTTGTTTATACACCGAATGCAAAAGGTAACTTACAACTCCTATCAAAAGTCATTGATTGGCACCTACCTTTGCCACTAGGAAATATACAAAATCGCCGAGACCTAGTTGATATTAAAAATTTAGTTGAGCTCATTTCAATCTGCTCTACTCATCCAGCCGCAAGCAGCCAAATCTTTTTAGTCTCGGATGGAAAACCGCTAAGTACGTCAGAATTAGTAAAAAAAATAGCTACAGATACCAATAGAAAAGTACGGCTCATACGCATTCCAAAATTCATACAAATGTGGATAAAAAGTTACAGTCACAAATCTAGTTTGATACAACGACTGTTCGGCAATCTAGAAGTCGACATTACTCATACATCAAAAACACTGAACTGGCACCCAAATACCAAACCGAATGATCTCTAACAACTTCGCAATACTACTCGCCTCAGCCATCGTAATTTTTGGATTTACACTTTGGTTAACCAATGTGTATCGAAAACATGCAATACAAAAAGGTATTATCGACAACCCAAATCACAGAAGCTCTCATAAAACTCCAACTCCAACAGGTGGAGGAATTGTAACCGTCTGCGGAATTATAGCCGTTTGGGCGATTTGCTATGGGTTGCAAATGTTATCGATCAAAGAATTCTTAGCGCTAACTATTCCAGGTTCAATTATTGCCGCCGTAGGATTCTTCGACGACAAACACAACCTTCCGAGAAGAATTCGTTTTATTGCACAAATAGTGTCTGCGTGTATTACGATATCTTTAATATACCCACTGCCAGACATTCAAATTTGGCAAAACATTTCAATAGAACTCAATGGCTTAGGGATTATTGCGGTAGTGATCGGTATAGTTTGGATGACCAACCTATATAACTTCATGGACGGAATCGACGGAATCGCAGGAGCAGAAGCGGTAACCGTACTCGCAGGCGCAAGCCTTATATGCTTCATCAACGGACAAGTAGAATTAGCAGCAGTCTTAATTACCAGCTCCCTACCCGTCTACGGATTCCTCTACTGGAACTGGCCACCAGCAAAGATTTTCATGGGCGACGCATGCAGCACATTTCTGGGAATGACATTCGCCACACTCGCACTCATAACATCAAAAAGTGAAGCCATAAACCTATGGAGCTGGTTTATATTACTCTCACTATTCATTTTAGATGCAACAATAACCTTGCTGGTTAGAATCGCTACCGGACAAAAATGGAGAGAAGCGCATAGGACACATTTGTATCAGAAATTATCCCTATTGTACGGACACAAAACTTCCACATCACTTTTTATTGGTATTAATTTTATAGTGCTAACAACGTTAATATATAATGCAAAATTGCCTACCAGTTTCTATTTGATAACAACGCTAATCATTTTGACAGTTATTTTAAGATTTAAACCGGGCATAAAGATCTCTTTAGTCTCAAAATCTATCAGAAATACAAATGTCGAATAATTTTTCAGTCTCTATAGTGACATATAACTCAGACCTCAGAAATCTAGAGAAAACATTACGCAGCTTAGCAGGTGAAATTGACTTTATAGAAAGCCAAAGCAACTTTAGTGTGACAACAATAGAGATCGTGGATAACGCATCCACAGAAGTATACCGAGAAAACCTTAAGACTTTAGTTAGCCAATTAAGCATATGTACTAAAACTTTAGTTACTCTTCTAGATAAAAACATAGGTTTTGGACAAGGCCACAACATAGCCCTATCAAAATCGAATAGCAATTACCATTTATTTTTAAATCCAGATTTAGAGTTTTTAAATCACTCTCTAATAGAAGGCCTAAACTCATTAAACAACAATCCGAATATAGGATTAGTTGCGCCTAGAATATTTAATTTAGAGATGAAAGAGCAAAATTTACATGGTAGAAAACCTAAACTGACTGACTTAGCCCTTAGATCCATAGCTCCTACATTTTTAAAAAGATTATTTAAACGTAGGCTAAACAATCTTTACAATGTGCCTTTTGACGAAACAATTACAAATAATGACCCTATATTTATTTCCGGATGCTGTATGCTGCTGAACACTCAAGCAGCAAAAACCGTCAACGGATTTTCCGAAAAATACTTCCTGTATTTCGAAGATTACGACTTTACCGAAAAGATACAAAATATTCGTTCAGTATTGATAAACTCCAAATTTTTAGTGAAACACTATGGCGGCAATACACATAAGAAACCCTTGCTCCACTGGAAGTATTATATAAAATCGATGGTCAAGTACTTATACAAAAGTAAATAAATGTCGTTAAGGAATTAATAACTAATGGTCCACATAGACCCGGATAAATCCAACGCAAAATTCAAAAGATGCGTGTTTAGTTCAAATGAATGGTTGGCTCTAATTTCAACGGTATTCGTTATTAAGATAATTTATCTTCTACTTGACCCTAACGTCATGTTTTTTATGGGCGATTCTGGTGCATATTTATATACAGCAGAGACTGGTTGGGTGCCTCCAGATAGGTCTTATATTTATGGCATGATTCTGATGCCAATTATAGGGCTATCTCAAAATCTAACTTCGGTAATCATATTTCAAACAATTATTGGTACGATATCTTCAGTTATCTTTGCACTATTAATACTAAAAAATATCAGCCAGAATAAATACTTGGTGTATATGGCTGCAATATTATTTTCGCTGGACCCTTTCCAGCTAACTTACGAACGCTTTTTATTAACAGAAACGATTTCTGCTTTCTTCTTTGTCGTATTTTTATTTTTGTGTTGTGAAATAACAAAAAACAAGGGCTTATTGTGGGTAATTCCATTATCGATTACATTGGCTGTATTATGCGTTATGACCAGAACAGCCTATTTTCCTGCCATAGTAGTAACCTACATAACAGGAACCTCCATTCTAATCCTCAAACATTATCTAAAAAATATCCAAAATTCAAACATATCCAAATACTTACCAACTTTAGCTGTGATTACATCTGTTCCCATACTTATTATTTCTTTAAATTTAGGTAAATCAGAACAATCTCGACACGATGGCTATTTTTGGATATCTTCTGTATCACCACTAGTTACCGAAAAAGACTTTATAAAAAGCGGATTAAAAATAAGTATTCTAGAAAAGTCGAGAGCAGATTGTGGTTCTGACATTAACTCACGTGAAAAACACAGATGGATTAAAGGATGTTTGGTAAGCCTAATTCATCAAGAACTGGGAAATCATGAAACAGCTGTGTTAAAGGCAAAGGAAATCGCAAAAGAAACAATCTACAAACAGCCTTTGCAGTACCTACAGCTAGGCGTACTGACATACTTAAATTTCTGGGATAATAAAGTAATTCACACATCATTAAAAAGAGATACTGGAATTGGTCGAAAATTAACAGAAAAATTTAATAATGAACTTAGAGACAAATACAATCTCGACTACTCTGATTATCATACAAAAGAAACAGTTAGCAGGATCTATCTACTAAACTCCACAATCTGGGTTAAAATTCTACTGATAACACCATTTCTTTTACTAATTTCAACCCTACTTTCAGCAAAAAATAATAAACCAATTATCATTTTATTATTTCTGTGCTGCTCTGCTTACATTGCAACTATAAGTCTATTTGTAACTGACAATGTAGTGAGATATCTACACCCTTTAGGTATTTTTGCAATATCTTCAATTATCATCCTTATAGAAAGCGCCAACATCAAACTTCGTAAGATAGAACAATGAATAAAATCGCCGTAATTTTACCAGCATACAATGAAGAGTTAACAATAAAAGACTGCATTTTAGATTTTCACAAATCAGTACCAAACGCCCAAATTATAATAGTCAACAACAACTCGTCAGATGAAACAAAAAAAATTGCAGAAGAAACTCTAAAGCATCATAACATCGACGGAGAGGTAATTGATGAAGATCGCCAAGGTAAGGGTTATGCAGTAAGAACAGCTTTCAAAAAAACTGAAGCGGACATTTATATACTAAGTGATGCTGATTTAACTTACCCGGCATCTGAAGCATTAAAAATGGTAGAAATACTAATAAAAAACAATGCAGATATGATTGTAGGCGACCGACATTCATTAGGTGGATACGCTAAAGAAAATAAAAGAAAGTTTCACAACTTCGGCAACAACATTGTAGCTTATCTCATAAACAAACTCTTCCGTTCAAACCTAAAAGATATCATGAGCGGGTTTAGAGTATTCAACAGAAAATTCATCAAAAACTACCCCATTCTGGTTAATGGCTTTGAACTAGAAACGGATATGACTTTACACTCACTCGACAAGAGGTTAAAAGTAGTAGAGCATCCAATTGAATACAAAGACAGACCGGAAGGTAGTGAATCAAAATTAAACACTATCGCAGATGGCGCTAAAGTCTTGTTTGCTATATTCCAATTGTTACGACATTACCGTCCAATGGTTTTTTTTGGCTTATTAACAATTATATTTTCTATTCTTGGAATATTTTCGGGTATTCCAGCAATTTTAGACTACATACAAACGGGGTTTGTAGAACACCTACCATTAGCAGTACTAGCAACTGGTTTGGAAGTACTGGCACTTATATCTCTATCAATAGGATTAATACTGGACTCAATAAATCATCAAAACAGGATGAATTTTGAAAAAAATTATTAATAACGGCCCCTTACGAAATGAAATAAAATATTTTATATTAGCGGGGGCTTCCGGTTTTTTAGTCGATACTACAATTCTATTAATACTTAGCCAACATCTAAATCCTTTTATTTCGCGGCTAATTTCGTTCACAGCAGCATTAGTAATAACATGGAAGATTAACAGCAAACTTACATTTAAAGGTAGACCAAATAACTTCTTAAAATATATGCTGGGGCAAAACATCGGTGTATTAATAAATTACGCAATATACACAATCGCTATTTACGCTCTAGGAAGAAAAGAAATCGACCTGATATACGCCATGATTTTGAGCTCAACCGGCGCGATGTTTGTTAACTTCGCCTTAATGAAGTTTTGGGTATTTAAAAAAAATAAAAACCCGAAAAAAATCGAAAATTAAAATATATTTTGAGAAAAAAACATATATAACTAAAAATCTGAAAACACACAGATAATCACAAACTAAACAATAGAAAAGTTTCTTGGTTTCAAGTAATAACTGCAATCAATTATGCAGCAAGTAAATCTACTCGCTGCCCTAAAAATAATTCATTCGGTGATTTACCACCACGTGTTGCTCGGGGGCGACTATTCAATCGGTTCATGACAAATTGAATCTCTTCATCCGTCACCTTATTAAAGTCCGTTCGCTTTGGAAAATACTGCCTAATCAAACCATTGGTGTTCTCATTAATTCCACGCTCCCAAGAAGCATAAGGATGGGCAAAATAAATACTGACACCTAATTCTTGAGCAATACGCTGATGCTCTGCAAACTCCAATCCATTATCTAACGTTAGTGTCTTCAACCGATCAGCAATCGGTTTCAAGTATTTAATCGCCTCATCAGCTAACTTATTTGCATGTTTGCCGTTGAGACGAATAATAATCGTATACAAGGTTTTCCTTTCTACCATTGTCAATAAGGCACTATGGCGATTTTTGCCTATGATCGTATCTCCTTCCCAATCACCCACTCGTCGACGTAAATCAACAATGGCTGGACGCTCTTCTATACTGACACGGTTTTTCAGCTTACCTCGTCGATCATTGTGTCCGTAACGTTTACGATAGGGCTTAGCTGCAATCCTTAAGTGCGTGTATAAATCACCGCCTTGCGCTTTATCCGTATACACCAGTTGATAAATGGTTTCATGATGCAGTTG